>CAYUEJ010000006.1:15293-20418 GCA_964442565.1 uncultured Candidatus Epulonipiscium sp. | reverse complement strand
TAACTTCATCTTCTGGCAAATCATTAATTAATTCTACCTTATAGCTCTCACCCTTCTCTTCCATAAGTCTTATAGCTTCGTCTCTTGGAAGTTCAAACGATGTTATTTCTAGATTTGCTTTAACTATCTTTTTCATTTCTTTTTCTATAGCATCAAAGTCCTCTTCTGTAAATGGTCTTTCATGATCAAAGTCATAGTAAAATCCATTATCAATAGCTGGTCCTATTGCAAGTTTTGCACTTGGGAATAAAGTTTGTACGGCCTGAGCTAATATGTGTGATCCGGTATGCCTAAATGCCTCTTGTCCTTCCTTATCGTTAAATGTTAAGATTTCTAACTCACTATCTTCATTAACTTTCGTTCTAAGATCCACCATTTCCCCGTTTAGTTTACCTGCACAAGCAACGCGTGCAAGACCTGCGCTTATATCTTGGGCAATCTCTAATACGCTCATACCCTCGGCATATTCTTTAACAATACCATCTTTTAATGTAATCTTTATCATAATACTTCCTCCCTACTAAAAATTTCATATAACAAAATTCTCTCACCCCTCCAAATCAAGAAAGGATGAGAGAATATATACTTTACAGTTAAACTTATTGTATACTATAGTTTTTTTTGTGTCAAGATATCCTTCAAAGCTCTCATTATTCCTTTTTTTAATCTTAATCTTTCACAAAGTTTACAGCCTCTACAAAATTCCACTCTATCTTCGTAAATATTCTTAACCGTAGTAATTAACCTTATATTACCATATCTTTCTTCCTTGTGAATTATAATTCTAAGGGGTGCTAATGTTAATAACGTAGCTAATACTAAATCATCCTGAAACCCACCCGGGTCCACATCAATGTCAACCTTCTCCATTTTAGTATTATACAAACTTATCTGCCCATTTTTATTTGGAATTATGTGAACTTGTTCCATTAAAGGACGCTGATTTGAAATAAAGGATTTTATAAGTGTAATAAATTCCCTATATTCCTTATAAGACTCATATTCATAAACAAGATTTTCTACCATGTCCATAACATGTGTTTTATACTTTGATAGCCTAAATCTTATCCACCCGTCTAAACAAAAAGTATTGTTTTCTGTAATTTCGCTAATAATGGGGATTAATAAGTTTCTTGTCTCTCCCTTATCTTCCGCCATCTCAACAATGATAATTTCCCTATGTTTATGGCTTGTTTTCAAAATTTCGTTTGCATAACCTACGCCAAACTCTTTTTCAATAATATCTACTAAAGCTTTAGCAACCGGCATTACTACATATTCTTTGAAATAAGGTTCTTCTTTAGATTCTGGTATTCCTGCTGGCAGGCTACAGGTTACAAATGTTGTCCTACCCTCTTGTTCTATTTTGATTATAGGTTTATATTCTTTTAATTTATCTATTCTTTTATTTATATATTCCTCAATTTGCGACTTATAGGAATATGTGCTAATAACGATACACTTCACATCAATCACCTCTATTGACGCACTCACTTTAAATATATGCCCATGCAACATATTATTTACGTTGTCCGCACTAGGTTGTGTAAAGCTTTCTTATTTATTTAGCTTCAATCTCATCTAATAAGCCCTGTAGCTGCTCCTTATTAAAATTATAGTGTTTATTACAGAAATGACAAATCAGCTCTGCATCTCCATCTTCTTCAATAATTTCCTTCAAATCTTCTGTACCTATACTCATTAAACCACGTTCCATTTGGTCATCACTACAGTCACAGCAAAATTGTACTTCCTGTTTTGCCCAAAATGTAACTTCTCCCAGCAGATCTTCAATTATATTCTCAATGGTTTTACCCTCTTCTAGTAATGTAGTAAGGGAGGGGAAATCCTTCAGCCTGTCTTCTAACATATCAATTGCATCATCCGTAGCCCCCGGCAATACCTGGATAATAAATCCACCTGATTGCCTAATGCTATAATCAACATCTACTAAAACACCCAATGCTACTGCTGATGGTGTCTGCTCTGATGTTGCAAAATAATAAGTAAAATCTTCTGCTATTTCACCAGATACAAGTATTGTCTGCCCTATATATGGCTCTTTTAAGCCAAAGTCCTTCATTATGGTCATAACTGCATTGCCAAATGCGCCTTTTACATCCAACTTCCCCGCTTCGTTTAACGGAATATCTACGCTAGGATTATAGGGATATCCTTTTATATTCCCCTTGGCATTAGCCTCTATAACAACGCCACCTATTGGCCCATCTCCTTTAATTACTACACTCATTCTATCCTTATCATTTTTAAGCATTTGACTCATCATAGCTGCTGCTGTCATAGTACGCCCAAGACCTGCAGATACTACTGGTGATGTTTTATGATAATCTGAAGCTGTTTGTACAAGTTCCTTCGTTATACTCCCAAAAAACCTAAAATTCCCACTCTTATCCGTTCCTCTAACAACGTAATCCTTCATAATTACTCTATCCTCTCTTTTCCTTGCTCCCTAGCAATAATCGTTATTCTATCCGAATCATCTCTCACAGGATTAAAAGTATACCCATCAAAAACACCTTCTATACTCATGCCTGCCTTTTCTAGCAGTTTAGTAATAGTTTCTAATGTATACATTCTTTCGTAATGTAACTCTTCAAACTTAGAATATCTTCCATCTTCTTCTTTGACAAAGAATGTCACAAGATATTCATTTATCCCTTCGTCTTCGTCATAATAATTATCCCATATATAGGAAGCTTCTTTTATATTATAGGCAAATGTATTATCTTTCAATATTTCTTCATATTTATATTGGGTGTTGATATCAAAAACAAAAATCCCACCAGGTTCTAAGTAATTGTTCACCCACTTAAATGTTTGTAAAAGCTCATCATCTTCTAAAATATAATTTATACTATCACACGCACTATAGATACTGTCTACTGTGCCGTATAATTCAAAGTCCTGCATATCTTGAAGCAAGTATAGCACATCCAGTCCTTTTTCCGCTGATTTTTCTCTTGCTACAGCAAGCATTTGATCCGAATTATCAATGCCTATAACATCTATGTTTTTTGCCGCAAAATAATTGGCCAAGCTACCTGTGCCACAGCCAAGTTCCGCAATTAGCTTAGGTGAAATATTATATTTTTCCCAAACCTTTTCTATATGCCCAGCCCACTCCTCGTATGGCACGTCTTGCATAAATAAATCATATACCTGGGCAAAGTCTCCGTATGATTGCACATTTATCACCTTTCCAATGTTTTTGTGTAATCCTCATTATATGTTTTTAGTATCAATAAATCAAGTGAGGAGGGATGTTAATGGCTACCTTCCAAGGAACCATGCTGAAAGGGATTTATTATTTTTATCAAAATTTATCATTAATGTATTATCACCTGCATTATAATAATATACATAGGCCGTTTCATCCGGGGATAACTCCCCGAACCCTTCACCTGTTTCATCAATCCATTTTGTGTATTTCTTCCCTAATACTCTCTCTATTTGCTGTGCGCTATCTCCAATTTTAATACCATATAGTTCAAACCCCGGCATAAAAGCAAATCCTGTTATAATAGGGCTATATAAGGATTCGTTTATCATATACTTATCATAGGTGTGTACGATAATCCCCTGCATGGTCCACGGATCACCATCTCCTAATTCATTAATAACATTTATAATTGGATCCCCTGTTTTATAAGGTATCGTATCAATGCGCCCTTGCTCTATCCATTTTAATACATCGTGGAATTGATTTGACTCTGGCTTAATACTACCTCCTCCAGAAGTAATATCTACCGTGTTATTTCTATAATCCACACCATATCCTAGCGCCGTAGACACAAACCTTAGCGGGACATAAGTTCTGTTGTTTTTAACCACTGGCGGGCTTGTAAGGGTAACCTTTTTCCCATTAATGATCACAGTCCTATTATCAATAGTTAATACAATTTTCCCATCATCTATTATTACTTGTCTTTTGCTCGGCTCCCAATACACTTTATGACCCAAACTTTCGCCTACAAATGCTAAAGGAACCATAGTTGTGCCTTTTGCAACATAAGGTTTCCCCGAATCCTTGTTTATATTTTGAGTCACACCATTAATCTTTATTATAATTGGCTCTGCTGCTAACATTGTCACCTGGAATAATATCATCATCACTAATACCAAACCCTTAAGTCTACACACTTTTTTAAACATATAACTCCCCCTCTTCTTTTGCTACTTTGTTGACTTTCCCTTTTGTTTATCTTCATACATTAACCTATCAAGTTCATGTAGTAAATCTTCCCTTAGCCCATCACCATAATTATAAACACTACATCCAATACTTACCCCTAATTCAAAAACTTCTTCTTTTTTATCATTAAATAATATAAATTGCCTTTTAAGATTTTCTATTTTATCCTTAAATTCATTCTCATTATTAATATCAACTATAATTATAAATTCATCCCCACCGTATCTAGCTACAAAATCATCCTTTCTTACAGATTTTTTTATAAGATGTGCAGCCATCCTAATTGCTTTATCCCCAACAGCATGTCCATAATTATCATTAATATCTTTAAAATCATCTAGGTCCACCATAATACCTGCAAACCTCTTACCCTTCGGCAAATTTTTTATTTTTCTTTCTATATATGTGTCCATCTCTCTCCTGTTATAGACCCCTGTTAAATAATCTGTTTTTACAACTTGACTTTGGATCATAATATAGCTCATCAATATAGCAATTGTAGTACCAGGCCATATTAAACTTGTACCATAAAATGTTATCTGCATTGCATATCCAATAATTGATGGCAACATAAATAATAGCATAGCTACTCTATTTCTAGGGTTAAGTCTTTCCCAGTTATATAGTGTAACTAATATATTAGCTATAATTAAAAATACATGTATGCCTACTAAGATTGCATGCCACTCCCCCCTATGATACACATTATTTTTATCTATATAAAAATACTTCTGACTGACGGGTGTGCTTAGGGCAATTATCATATTAATAATTATAGGTATTCCTAAAACTACAACATATCCAGTTAATGGTTTCTTCTTGTTATTAGCCATTTCTATTATATAAAGCGTCCATATAGTTAAGGGAATTCCACTAATCAATATTGGTAACTATGGTAGAGTTGCCAGCAAA
>CAYUEJ010000006.1:0-15283 GCA_964442565.1 uncultured Candidatus Epulonipiscium sp. | reverse complement strand
TCCCATATTTGTTATATAAGCAATTCCACCTGGCTTACCGTTAACAATCCATGCTAATGCTTCCAAACAAAGGATAGCTATTGTAAATAATATTAGGTGGCGAAATAATTTATCTTTGAATGAATATGATTGGCTTTCTTCTTTTAATTGTATATATAAAATAACTAATACTGCTAAGGATACGATATACACCTGCAATCTAATCAACAAATCCATATCTCCACCCTTTCTGTTTTTTTATACCCATTATATCATAAAAAAAGTGGGAGTCATATCATTTTCAACACACACTAGACGATCGCAAAAGTGTTGAAAACGATGTAACTCCCACAATACGGACGGAGAGAGAATTTCTCTTGGAGAACTTTACTATTATTATTCCCCTTCGTTAGCTTGTTTTAATTCTCTTTTCTTTTTTGTCATAAGGCCACCGATGCGCCCTGACTCCTTGGAGCTAAGAGCCTTCCATCCATCCCTTTGTACTTTCTCTAAAAGCCCTAGTTCTGATGCAATCTCAAGTTTCATCTTCTGATCTTCTGTTAAAGCATCAAATAGCTTCTCCTTGCTACTTACCTTGCTGTTTGCCTCTGTATTATTATTTTCTATCAATCTAATCATCCCTTCTGCATACACTATATTAATCACTACAACTAGAGTATGGGCCTAAAGCCCAAATTTTATACATCAAATTATGAGGGGGGGAAGGCAGGGGCCATCCTGTCGGATTGGGGATTGCATAGCCATTTTGGGTAGCAGGGTCCCAGAGAGCATCCTTCTGGCCACTAGGCCAGCAGATGCGAGTCGGGACCCTGGCAACCAAAATGGCATTGACAATCCAAATTTTTAATGATATGATGATAAACAATTAAATAGTAGGTAGAGGCCGCGTTATTTATTAGTAAGTATTTTGATTCCGCAAGGGAATATGACAAATACCCAAAGGGGATAGCGCCGAAGGACGATAAATCTTGCAATTTTTTGTTCCTGGTTGTATAGCTAATAACTGTACAACTGTCATCTTATGAGTTAAAATAATAAGGTGGAGTGCTACTGTGAATCAAATAATATACTAACCTTTTATCTAAGGCTATTATTCACAGCTAGTACATATACTAGCTGTTTTTTATTACAAAAAATATTATTATATCCTAGGAGGAAGTATTGTGAAAAAAATTAATCTTGCTATCGTTGGTGTAACTGGAATGGTTGGAAAAACATTCCTAGAAGTTTTAGAGGAAAGAGACCTACCTATTGAAAATCTTTATATGTTCTCATCTGCACGTTCTGCAGGCTCCAAGATTACATTTAAAGGTACAGAGTACACTGTGGAAGAACTTACAGAAACATCCTTTGACCGCGGAATTGACATTGCTCTATTCTCAGCTGGGGGTGGTGCAAGTTTAAAATTTGCCCCTATTGCTGCTAGCAAGGGTTGTATTGTTATTGATAATAGCTCCGCTTGGAGGCAGGATGAGACTGTGCCACTAATCGTTCCTGAGGTAAATGGTGAGGACATCAGAAATCATAAAGGAATTATCGCTAACCCTAACTGTTCTACAATTCAAGCCATGGTAGCACTTAAACCTTTAGATGAGTATTATGATATTAAGAGGGTTATTTACACAACATTCCAGGCAGTATCAGGCTCCGGACTTGCTGGGTGGACTGACCTTGAAGAGGGACTTAAGGGAAACCCACCAACAAATTACCCTCACCCAATTGCAAATAACTGCCTTCCACACATAGACTCTTTTACAGAAAACGGATATACAAAAGAAGAAATGAAAATGGTTGATGAAACTAGAAAAATTCTCCACAAACCAGACCTTGGCGTAACAGCTACAACTGTTCGTGTTCCTGTATTTAATAGCCATAGTGAATCTATTAACCTAGAATTTGAAAAACCATTTGATTTAGACGAGCTAAGAAAAGTACTTGCAGATGCCCCCGGCATTGTAGTCGAAGATGATGTTGAAAATAACGTTTATCCACTTCCTTTAAATGCATCAGGCAAAGATGATGTATTTGTTGGTAGAATCCGCCGTGATGAAAGCGTTGCAAATGGCGTTAACTTATGGGTAGTTGCAGATAATATTCGCAAAGGTGCTGCAACAAACACTATTCAAATAGCTGAGTGGATTATAAATAATATGATGTAAAGGATATAACTTCTTTTACAGAGAGGATGGATTATATGGCAATTTTTGAAGGCTCAGGCGTAGCCATTGTTACACCTTTTAATTTAGATGGTTCTGTTAACTACGAAAAATTAGAAGAATTAATTGATTTTCAGATAGAAAATGGTACTGATAGTATCATTGTATGCGGCACAACTGGAGAGGCACCAACCCTTACTAAGGAGGAGCATTTAGAATGTATCTCAGTAGCAGTTAAAGCCACAAATAATAGAGTTCCTGTTATAGCTGGAACTGGAAGTAATGACACAGCTTACGGAGTTAGTCTTACAAGAAAAGCTAAAGAACTTGGGGCAGATGCAACTCTTCAAATCACCCCATACTATAATAAATGTACGCAAAACGGCCTAGTTGCACACTTTGGTGAAATTGCTAAAGCAGCAGACATTCCAATGATTGTATATAGCGTTGCAGGTCGTACTGGTGTTAATATTGATGTGGCTACGGCAGTTAAACTTTCAAAATTTGATAATATCGTAGCTATTAAAGAAGCAAGTGGAAACATTTCACAAGTTGCGGATATTGCCGCTAAATGTGGTGATTCCTTTGATATTTACTCTGGTAATGATGACCAAATTGTTCCCCTACTTTCTTTAGGTGGCAAGGGTGTTATATCAGTTGTTGCAAATATTCTTCCCAAAGAAACCCATGATATTGTTAGATTATTCTTAGATGGGGACATGGCAGGAAGCCGGGAACTTCAATTAAAATACCTTGATTTAATACACTTACTGTTTTGCGAAGTAAATCCAATCCCTATTAAAGCAGCATTAAATATGATGGGATGGAATGTTGGGCTATGTCGTCTACCACTTACACCAATGGAAGACGCTCACGCTGCACTCTTAAAAACAGAACTTGAACGTCTAAAGCTTATTCCATAGAAAGGAGCAGCTTATATGATAAATATTATTATGCACGGTTGTAATGGACAAATGGGGCAAGTTATTACTAAAATAGTTGCTGATGATCCTGATGTAGCCATTGTGGCTGGAATAGATCCTAATTTAAGTGCCCCAAATCCTTACCCCGTATTTCCTAGTGCAGATGAATGCACAGTAGATGCCGATGTTATTATTGATTTTTCAACTGCCAGGGCAGTTAAACCCCTTATAGCATTTGCAAAAACAAAAAATATACCCGTTATTGTATGTACTACCGGGCTTTCTGCAGCAGATTTAGAGTATATTAAAGAAACAAGCCATTCTCTTCCTATATTCTTCTCTGCTAATATGTCCCTTGGCGTTAACCTACTTATAGGCCTTGCCAAAAGGGCTACAGAGATTCTATCGGATGCAGGCTTTGACATTGAAATTATTGAGAAGCATCACAATCAAAAAATTGATGCTCCTAGTGGAACTGCTCTTGCTATTGCAGATGGGATTAATGAGGTGTTAGATAATCAGTACGATTATCAGTTCGATAGATCCAAAACCCGCGAGAAACGTTCAAAAAAAGAAATCGGTATTCACGCAGTGCGCGGAGGAACTATTGTAGGAGAGCATGATGTTATATTTGCAGGCCAAGATGAGGTCATTACCTTGGGCCATACCGCCACATCTAAAGAAGTTTTTGCTGTTGGTGCTGTTAAGGCTGCAAAATTCATGTCTCACAAATTACAATCTCCTGGATTATATAGCATGGAGCACCTTATAGGTTAGCAGAACTTCCCCAAACAGTATACCAAAGGTAAATACCCCCTCCCCAACATTTTTCAACCTAAGTTGTGTATGTTGGGGAGGGGGTATTTGCCGCTCTAGTATTCGATTCCTTCCCTTGCTGTAATTCCTTCAGCCATAGGGTGTTTTACCGCTTTGATCTCACTTATATATCCCGCCTTAGCCGCTATACTATCAGGCAATACCCTCCCTGTTAATACAAGCTCTACCGTTTCAGGTTTATTATCAATCATATTGCAAATCTCATCTTCTACTACAAACCCTGCCTGTATGGCCCCTAATATCTCATCTAATATTAGAATATCACACTCGCCTGTATCTAATACCTTACGCGCAAAATTCATTGCGTTTTTAATTTCAATCTTCTTTTCTTCTCTTTCCTCAGGGGTTAGTGACCATGTAAACCCTCTGGGCTTTTCAAAGTGAAAAACCTTAAACCCAGGTTCGAGTTGTTTTAATGTCTTACACTCGCCTGTATCTGCATTTTTCAGAAATTGGATCATAATGACTTTTAAGTCCCTACCTATTGCTCTAATACCCTGGCCGATGGCTGCTGTTGTCTTGCCCTTACCATTGCCACAATAAATTTGTACAAGTCCTTTGTCCATTCTTTATCACCTCGGTACCATTATAATACGGATATCAATTAGTTACAATAAGTCACCATCATTTTCCTTTGAATCATCCTCCACTAATTCCATTTTTGAAACTGACATTTCATAAGCTACCCTTGTGAGGGGCTCTCCATTTTCCACTTTTTTCTGGTATGTCCTGCTTTGTATCCTACCCCAAAGCATTATATTATCCCCAACCTTAAGATGCTGAGCATATCTTGCATTTCTGCCCCAGCTAATACATGGTATGTAATCGGATTTATGATATGAACGATTAACTGCTATCAGCAAATCTGTTATTTCCCGGCCAAAAGGTGTAGTCCTATATATAGGCTCTTTACAAACAAATCCATTTAAAAAAACACTATTTTTACTTTTATTTATTTCCTGCTCATCTACTATTTTTAATTCAAGGGCAAAAATAGTTAATATTAATCTATTTCTTCCCTCGTCATATTGATTATAAGACCTAAACTGACCCAGTAGCTCAACTGTTTCTCCTACTATGTCCCCAACTTCAGGTAGTAATCTTTCCGAAATAGTCACAGGTAATTTATCTACAGAATCACTTAACCTTGGAACCTCGATATCAAAAGTATAAAAACCCTCTCCATATACTTTATGACTAAATCTCATCTCTCCTACAACCTTACCTACCACATTTACTTCATTATTTTGCACTAAATGATCCGCCATTTGAAACCCCTCTTTCTTATCATCTTTATGTTCTTCAACAGCTTTATCCACTACTGTCTTTAACATATATATTCAATGCCTTGTCCATTTAGACGTAATTTGAAAATAAATTTCATTATCTATATATGGTATAGGTAGTAAAATTATGATACAATATATTGTACGCATTAATGCTTTTTAAATTAAAAGGGGATGTATTTTATGAAATTAGATGATTTAATTGTTCGTTATTATACTAGTGAACTCGAAAACTCATCCAACACTGTATACGATCTTTTCACATGGAAAAATGTCGATGTAAAGATCCTTAACTATAGTACTGGTGAAGCAATAGTAGATATGCCAAATTTGGAATTTCCATCCCACTTTTCACAATCAGCTTGTGATATTGTGGCGAGTAAATACCTCCGAAAAGGTGGTATTCCAGGTGAACTCGGATATGAAAACTCCTTTAAGCAACTTGTTCATAGAATGGTTACTTTTTGGGTAGATGCCGCTTATGATGAGAATTTAATTAATCTAGGGCAAAAAGAAATTGTATATGACGAGCTAGTTTATATGATGATTGCTCAAATGTGGGCACCAAATAGTCCGCAGTGGTTTAACACTGGTCTTAAGACTGCTTATGGCATAGAGGGTCCAGGCCAAGGACATTATTATTATGACTCAAAACAGGGTAAGGCTGTTTTATCTCCCGATTCTTATACAAGAACCCAAGGATCAGCCTGCTTTATTGTAGGTGTAGAAGACTCACTGCTTGGCGAAAAATCACTAACCGACCAACTTGTAACTGAAACAAGGCTATTTAAATATGGGTCTGGTGTAGGAACCAACTGGTCTCCTATCCGTGGAAAAGGCGAAGCCTTATCAGGTGGCGGAAAATCTTCAGGACTTATGAGTTTCCTTAGGGTATTTGACCGTAATGCTGGGGCCATAAAATCCGGTGGAACTACTAGACGAGCTGCAAAAATGAATGTTTTAGATATTGATCACCCTGAGATTGAGCAATTTATAGCTTGGAAGGCTATTGAGGAAGATAAGGTTGTGGCCCTTGGCAAAATGGGTTATGATACACATTTTGATGGTGAGGCCTATGATACGGTTTCAGGCCAAAATGCAAATAACTCAGTTCGCGTTGGTGATGAGTTTATGAAATCTATTCATGACCCGTCAGCTACAATTCCTTTAATGAACCGCTTAGATGGCAAACTTTCTAAAGAAGCTAACGTTAAATCCCTTTGGGATGGTATTAACCAAGCTTCATGGAGATGCGGGGATCCTGGTATACAATTTGATGATATTATTAATGCATGGCATACATGTCCATCAGGTGAGGATGGGGAATATAAGGCTAAACATAACAGAATTAATGCAAGTAATCCTTGCTCCGAGTATATGTTCCTAGATGATACTGCTTGCAACCTTGCAAGTATTAATATTGTTAAGTTCTATGACCCGGAAGAAAATACCCTTGATATGGAAGGCTATTTACACTGTATAAAGATGACTCAAATAGTGCTTGAGGCAACTATACACTGGGGCCAGTTCCCAACAGAGCCTATTGCCCGTAAATCTTATCATTTTAGAACTACAGGCCTTGGTCTTACCAATCTTGGGACACTATTTATGCTTATGACACTTCCTTATGATAGTGATGAGGCTAGAAATGTTGGTTCCTCACTAATGAGTACCTTAACAGGGTATTCCTATTATATTTCTTCATTATTTGCACAAAAAATAGGAGCATTTACTTATTATGACCTTAATAAAGAACATATGCTGGATGTTATTAGCAACCATGGCGCCGTTGCAGGGTATCCTAGGGAAGATATTTCTTTAAAAGATAAGCTAAATTACGAACCAGTTAAAATTAATCATTCGCTCTTAAATACCCTTAACTTAGATGAGCTTAGTTCATATGTTAAAAAGGTTTGGAAATACGCCATCAAGAGTGGTTCTGAGTACGGATACCGTAATGCACAAGTTTCAGTATTGGCCCCTACTGGTACTATAGCCTTTGCCATGGACTGCGCTACAACTTCTTCAGAGCCTTTCTTCAGTCATGTTGCATATAAGAAGCTAGTGGGTGGAGGTAGCATGGAAATAATTAACCCTGTTATGCCTATAGCCTTAACTAAACTTGGTTATGACCATAGGCAAATAGATGAGATTATTGCCTATATTCTTCGCAAGGAAGATATGGGTGGATATGAGGCTATCGTAGATGGGAAAATAGAGGGAGCACCTCACCTTTTACCTAAGCACTATCATATATTCGACACTGCAAATAGATGTGGTACTGGAGAACGTTTTATAGCCCCTGAAGGGCACGTGAAAATGATGGCTGCCCTAGCACCTAATGTATCAGGCGCTATTAGTAAAACAGTTAACTTACCAAACGATGCAACTACCGAGGATATCGGTAATATTTATGAACTTTCATGGAAGCTAGGTGTAAAATCCATCGCCCTATACCGGGATGGCTGTAAAGAATCACAACCGCTAAATACTGCTATATCTGATTCAAAAAAAGATGATTTAGATAAGTTATCCTATGATCAGTTATTAACACTTGCTAGAAGTTATGAAGATAACTCCCATCTTCCAAGAAGAATTAAGCCAACAGGTATTAGGCGCGCTCATGTTCATGAGGCACAAATGGCTGGTCTTAAACTTTATTTCACCCTATCTTTTTATGAAGATGGAAGGCTAGGTGAGGTATATGTATCAGCTGGCAGACAGGGTTCACTTGCAAAAGGATTATTAGATAGTATCTCAACTACTATCTCCAAAATGCTACAATACGGTGTCCCTGCTAAAGACATTGCCCAAATGTATAGGGGGCAAAAATATGAGCCAAGTGGCTTTGTATACGGTCACCCATATATTAAGATGGCAGATTCCATATCAGATTTAATTAGTAAAATCATTGATATAGAGCTAGGGGATTATACCTCATGCCAGGTAACACCAACGGTACCTATCGTGCCAACAATGACAGCACCACTTCATGATCCTAATAAGCCACATGATATAAAAGGCGAAAGACTATATGGAGAAATCTGTTCTTCTTGCAAGGGCAGTAAGCTTGTAAAAAACGGCACTTGTAAGGTCTGTTTAGATTGTGGAACAACAACGGGATGTAGTTAAATAATAGGCACAATTTAACCTTTTTCACATACTATATATTAGACATCGAAGATTGACACCATTGCAACTTCTAGTATTGCTGAAATGAGGCGATCTACATGGAAGGGACCTCTGATATGGTCACAATTGAGAATCTAAAGCAAAATTTGAATAATACACTTTGTATCAATAATTTTAACCTACAACATCCCCAGGTTCTCCATCTAAGTTACAAAATTAATATACTGCTTATTCCGTTTTTTCGCAATCAACTCCCCAAAGGAAAAATTATCAAATTCCCAATCCAATAATTTAGGAGGCTATCTAAAATAAGATAGCCTCCTTTTCGCAGCAAATTAATAGGTTAAGTGCCTGGCACCGTATATTGTCTTCCTGTGTGGTCAGTTTTATAATTTTCCTTGATGATAAGTTCTGAGATTGGAACTAGCTCATAGCCTTGATCTTTTAGGCCAACTATAATACTATCTAATGCATCTTTGGTGTATTTAGCATTATTATGCATAAGCACGATTGAACCGTTACCTAGGTTTTTATGATTTAGGACTGTATCAATTAAGTTTTGCGCCCCATATTCCTTCCAGTCTAGTGAATCTATATCCCACTGAATGACATGATATCCGCACTCATGTAGGGTTTCAATGACGGTATTGTTATATTCTCCAAATGGTGGCCTAAATAAATTCATGTCGATACCTAGTAATTCCTTAGTGGAATTATGAGCCCTCATAATGTCTTCTTTTATTTGCACTTTGCTCATGCTATTCATATGAGGGTGTTTATCGGAGTGATTACCTATATCATGCCCTGCATCAGCAATGCGCTTTAGCTGGTCTGGATACTTCCTAACCCAATCTCCTACCAAGAAAAATGTAGCCTTTACATCATGCTTTTCTAGGGTGGCAAGTAGTGAGTCTGTATCATCTGCCCCCCAAGCAGCATCGAATGATAAGGCTACTTTTTTATCGTCTGTTTTAACACAATAAATTGGTATTTTTCTCTTTGATTGTTCTGCTTGTGATACATTATTAAACACACTTACAACATGTTGTTTTGATACTAATAATGCTAGGCAGATAGCTGCAATGAATAACAATGATTTTTTTGCCCATTTCATTAAATGTCCTCCTTATTTAAGCTTGTATCTTTGTAAGATTATATGTTGGTTACAATTTATTTATTCTTTAACCTACTTATATTCTTAGCTAAAAACTTAAATATTATAGAGGTAATTAGACCCTTTTATTAATTGCTATATAAGTCATACCTAAGTCTATCTGTAAAACCTAGTACATTATCTTGTAATAATTTTGATCTAAAGTATATACTTCCTTTAACAGTATCATATTGCCTATTCATTAAAATTTGATTGGGGAGCTCATTTGGATCTTGCCAGGTTCCCTCTTCTGTACCCACCTTATATAAGGCTTGCCCAATATATAGTTCTACTGGTTTACCTTCCATTTCATTAGCCCACCATTTTAAAGTTTTTTCATAATCTGCAGCAGCAAATCCAATATTCCAATAAATTTGAGGCACTATATAGTCAATCCAGCCTGTATATGCCCAGTAACGGGTATCTGCATATAGCTTGTCGTAGCTGGTAATATACGCCTTAGTATCAGATCCTTTTGGATCTACAGATGCATTTCTCCATACTCCAAATGGACTAATCCCAAATTTCACATTAGGCTTTGTATTTTTTATAGATACCGAAATGTCTTTAATCATTGCGTTAATATTATGCCTTCTCCAGTCAGCCTTATTTTTATAAGCTTTACCATATATTTTATATGTTGCTTCATCTGGAAAATCACTTTTTTTGCTATCTGGGTAAGGATAAAAATAATCATCGAAGTGAATAGCATCAACATCGTAATTTTTCACTACTTCTAGCACCGTATTTTTAACATAGGCTCTTACCTCTGGTAAGCCTGGATTTAAAAACAGCTTATTATCATACTCTATAACCCATTCTGGTTTTAACTTTGCTATATTGTTAGAAGCTAGTTTATCTGTTTTATTAGTACCTGTTGTTATCCTAAAAGGATTAAACCAAGCGTGGAACTCCATACCTCTACTATGGGTCTCTTCTATCATAAATTCTAAAGGATTATAACCCGGGCTTTTTCCCTGTACCCCAGTTAAATATTCTGACCATGGCGCATGTTTAGATGGATATAAGGCATCTGCCGCTGGTTTTACCTGTACAATCACAGCATTGATTCCCGCATCTTGTAAGTCATCTAATAGTTTAATATACTCTGCCTTTTGCTGTTCTACTCCAAGCCCCTTGGTTGAAGGCCAATCTAGGTTATACACACTAGATACCCAGGCCCCTCTAAACTCTTTGGCTTGCAACACGGCTGTACTTGTCAGCATAATCATTAATGTCAAGATAGTTATCTTTGTAAGATTTATATACTTTTTCATTTTAGTCTCCTTATTATAATTTCCAATGTAATAAAAAAATCGCTACTAAGAGCGATTTTTGTTTTCTTGTTATATTATTCTTTTTGCTCCCATATAAGGTGCCATGCCTCTTTGCTCCATTGGGCTTACATGTATGCCTGTTTTAGCAGTTCCTGCATGAACTATTTTACTATTGCCCGCATACATTGCTACATGGGTTACCTTACCATTGTATCCGTAAAAAACTAGGTCGCCTGGTTGAAGATCAGATTTTTTTACACTCTTTCCGTTACTTGCGTATTGCCCACCTGAAGTTCTTTGTATGTTGATGCCAAAGTTCTTATATACTTGACTTGTAAATCCTGAGCAATCAGCACCATTAGTTAAACTTGTACCACCATATTTATATGGATTTCCAACGTGCTTTAATGCAAAATTTACAATCTCCTGGCCTTTGTTATCATTTACTACAGGAGCCTTTTTTTCTGGTTCTTCTGCTTCTTCTGTTTCTTTCTCTTCTATTATTAAATCAATGTATTCTGTCTCTATGTATCCTATCCTACCACCATGGCCAAGAAGCACCTGTGTATAGTTATCCACTTGGTCACCGATTTGTATTAGTTCATCTTTTTGTAATCCTCTTATATTTATAGATTCTGTACTAGGAATATCTATAATGGCTACTCCGTCACTCTTTACCTTAGCATATTTCTCTTCATTTGGAGTTGCATATATTGTCATGCCAAAAGCAAAAGTTCCAATTAAAAGGCTTAATCCAATTTTACGAATTACTTTAGTATACATTATAATTAATTCCCCCTATAGAATTTAACATTTGTAATTTGTTTATCTAATGATTATTATATTCTAAGGGGGAAAATATGTCAACTACTTATTACAATATTGTTAATAAGTTTTAATTATTTAATTTTAATTTTCATAATTGTATCTTTACCTGCTCTTACTAGCCCTGTTGCAATATCTATATTTTGAATCTTGTCCATAGTTGTAATTATAACAGGCGTAATTATATTTTTACCTTCGCTAGCTACTACCCCCAAATCCATATTAATCAAGGGCGTTCCTACTTCAACGTTCTGCCCTTCCTCAACCAACCTCTCAAATCCTTTACCATCTAACTCAACTGTATCTATGCCTAAGTGTATTAAAAGATCAAATCCCTGCTTTGTTTCAATCCCTATGGCATGATTGGTTGGGAATATTTGAACTACCTTACCCTTGCATGGAGATACAACTTGACCTTCCGATGGCTCGATAGCTACACCGTCCCCAATCATCTTCTGCGCAAATACAGGGTCTGGTACTTCTGTGATTTCTACTGCTTTACCTGTCATAGGTGACATAATCTCAATTTCTTTTGGTTTTAAAAATTTAAACATAATTTCTTCTCCTCACTAGTTAAATTGTCTTATTCTTTCTATATCTATCGTCATATAGGCAACCATATCATCTGATAAAACCAGGCTTTTTTCCTCTTTAATTAGTTTTGCTATTTTTTGGGCAATAGTGTAACTTTCATGTAGTTTTAATTTAATTTCTTCTTTTAATGGATTGTTAACATCTTTTTGCGTTCTACAAAGACTTAATGTTGTCTTAAGACTTGGTATAAAGCTTCGATACACCTGTCTTTTATTATTATGCTCACCATTGACTTCTTCTATTATTAAATCTATGCAGGCCTTAAAAAGTCTAGTATCCCCCATAGTCTCGCCAATGGTCTTGTTAGTCCTAGCAGAGTGAAGATGAAGTGCGATAAAGCCTTTTTCACCATCGCCTATATTTACATTAATCCTATCTTCTAATAACGTCGCTGCCAATTCAGCCACTTCATACTCTTCTTGATATAGTAGTGTTATTTCTTCTGTGAATGGGTTTTCAATGGGTAGATTCATATTCATACGATCTACCGCAAAGGTTATATGATCCACTAACGCCACGTGGATGTTGGGACTTAATGATCCCAACATAGTTTCTGCCTTAGCTATAATTTCCTCACTAACCCCTATTATTTCTTTATTATATTTAGGAATCATATCAAGGTAATTTAAGGAGCTACTAGATTGAAGCTCATGAAAGACCTTTTCTAGCTTCCCTGGTTCCGCAACTATATTATCCCCATTCTTTTTCCCAAAACCAATACCCTTACCAACTAATATCATTTCTTGTTTGCTTTGCCTGGCGAGTATTACGTTATTATTAAATGTTTTTATAACTTCATAGTTCACGTACCTGCACCCCAGTCTAATTGTTATCTTTTAAATTTACTTTCTATACTTTGAATTTTTTCTCTTATCTCTAGGACGGCACCTGGGTTTACACTTAATTCACTAATTCCCATATCTAAGAAAGTTTGTGTAAGTGTAGGGTCAGCTGCCGACTCCCCACAAACCCCTACCCAAATATTTTCCTTATGGGCATTTTTAGCCGTTATCTCCATTAGTTTAAGTACCGATGGATTATGGGTATCATATAAATACTCAACCTTAGGATTCATTCTGTCTACTGCCATAGTATACTGTGTCAAATCGTTAGTTCCTATACTGAAGAAGTCAGCTTCCTTGGCAAGCTCGTCTGTAACCATAACAGCTGCTGGTGTTTCAATCATTACACCAACTTCTATATCCTTACTGAACAGTTTTCCTTCATTTTTTAGCTCTAACTTTACCTCTTCTAATATATCTTTTGCCTGTCTAAGCTCTTCTACGGTACATATCATAGGGAACATTATACCTAGGCTCCCATATACACTGGCACGAAGCAATGCCTTGAGCTGGGTTTTAAAAATTCCAACCTGGTCTAAGCAAATCCGGATACCCCTATATCCTAAGAATGGGTTTTCCTCCTCTGGTATTTGGAGATATGGTATTTCTTTATCCCCACCTACATCCAAGGTTCTTATGATAACTTGTTTGCCTTTCATCTGTTCTAAAACAGTCCTATATGCGTGAAACTGTGATTCCTCACTTGGCATCGTATCACTATGCATATATAGGAACTCGCTCCTAAATAAGCCTATCCCCTCAGCATCATTTTTTAAAACACCCTCTATATCTAAAGGCGAACCTATATTGGCATTAACTTTAATTTCGATGCCATCTTTTGTTATACTCTTTGTCCCCTTTAATTTATTTAGGCTTTCTAGTCTTTCTTTGTATAGGTTTTGTTCTTGGGTCCACTTATCCTTAAGCTCATTGTCCGGGTTAATAACTATATTCCCATCTTTACCATCTAGGATAATCTCATCGCCAGTCCCTATGTTTTCAAAAACATTATCCACCCCTACTACGGCAGGAATTTGCATGGTCCTAGCTATTATAGAAGAGTGTGACATCTTACTTCCTATTTGAGTTATTATTCCAATTACATTTTTTTTATCCATTTGAACCGTGTCTGATGGCAATAAATCTTTAGTAACTATTATAACAGGTTTCTCAAGGTTTGATAAGCTTTGCTCTTCTTTACCTGCTAGTATATTAATAATCCTATTGGATATATCCTCTATATCTACGCCCCTCTCTTTCATATAAGGGTCGTCCATAGCCTTAAACATACCAGAAAACTCATCACTTGTAACCTGCATTGCATATTCTGCCGTAGCACTCTCATCTTGTATTATTTCCTTAGCACGGTCTGTTAACTCACCATCCTGGATCATCATTTGATGAACCTCAAAAATAGCTGCCTCATCTTCTCCTACGTGCTCTTTAGCATACTCCTCTAGTTCCTTAAGTTGACTAAGGGCCATATCTGTAGCAGCTGTTAATCTTTGAGTTTCTTCATCTGCTGATTTAGCAGTTTGCTTATCTATATCGACTTTATCTTGTTTAATAATTAAGGCGTTAGCAATAACTACACCATTCGATGCACCTATTCCTTTTAATGTCACCATTTCTCTACCTCCGATTTTAAGTAATATATTTTACAGATAAAAACTTGGGCATAAACTCTTCTACTTTCGTATGGCGAAGAATTTATGCCCAAGTTAATCATTCTAAACTAGTCGTTTCATTTCTCCTGCAATTAAATCTGCACTTGTTCCTACAATAACTTGAACAGTTTTTTTACTTGGACGAATTACGCCCGATGCACCTAAAGCTTTCATATCACTATCTTTAATAATTGAGGGATCTTTAACTGTTAAGCGTAATCTTGTTATACAAGAATCAATGCTTACTAAGTTGTCGGCTCCACCTAATTTTTCAAGGTATGCTGATGCAAGTTCTGTTATATCTTTATTCTTCGAACCACTAGATTCCGCTAGTTCTAAATCATCTTCACGCCCTGGTGTTTGAATGTCAAATTTCTTAATGAAGAATACGAATAGGAAGAAGTAAAGCGCTCCTACTGCTAATCCGATTGGGAGTAGTAACCAACCCTTTGTTGCAAGTCCCATATTTAATAAGTAGTCAATAGCCCCTGCTGAGAATGAGAACCCGTGTCTAATTCCTAACATACTTGTTAATGCTAATATAAGTCCTGTTAATACGGCATGAATAAAATATAATACTGGCGCTAAGAA
>CAYUEJ010000005.1:0-20461 GCA_964442565.1 uncultured Candidatus Epulonipiscium sp. | reverse complement strand
TGTGGTTCGAAGGCACCATCTACACCAGATAATAATACGAATGTAGAAGAAGGTGAGGGTGAAGAGACAACTGAAGGCGGAGGCGTAGAGGCCGCAAATAAAATCGTTATAGCCCAATCAAAAGTAGAAATATCAGATCAACTTGAGGAGCTTGCTGCAGAGTATGAAGCCGAAACAGGAGTAGAGGTAGAAGTTTGGGGAACAAGTGGAGACGACTTTGTGCAACAACTAAAGATTAAGTTAAGTAACGACCAAGGTCCTACTATATTCTCATGACAGCCCTAGGGAATTCCGTTATTGTAACAGTTGTTTCTATAGCAGTTATTGTTGTGCTATCATCTATGACAGCTTGGATGCTAGTTAGGACAGATAATAAACTAAGCAAGCTAATATTTATGGTGTTTGTAGCTACAATGTTACTACCATTCCAAACATTAATGATGCCACTAATGCAGACTATGGGATGGATAAGAGATACACTTAAGATTCCTATGATGAATACCCTTGGTGGTTTAATTTATATGAATATAGGGTTTGGAGCCAGTATGGCAGTGTTCCTATACCATGGATTTATAACGACAATTCCCATTTCCCTTGAAGAGGCAGCGACTATTGATGGATGTAGTAAGTTTGGTGTGTTTTGGAAGATTGTATTTCCAATGCTAAAACCAACCACAGTAACAGTTATGATATTAGACGTTATTTGGATTTGGAATGACTATTTATTGCCATCACTTGTTATTACAAAAAAATCACTGCGAACAATTCCTCTTTCGACAGCTTCATTTTTTGGGCAATTTACAATTCAATGGAATATGGCTATGGCAGGATTAATGTTAACAATTATACCAGTTATAATTTTTTACTTGGCAGCTCAGAAGTACATTATAAAAGGTGTTGCATCAGGTGCGGTTAAGTAAGTATATAGGAGGCTGTAATGGAAAATAATAAAATGATATATAAGATTGATGATTTTAGTATAGAGAATGATGATTTGCTTCTAAATGAAACTATATTTCATAATGCAAATGGTTATATAGGTGTTAGGTCGAACTTTGAAGAAGGATATCCTGAGTCATATAACTCTATTAGGGGATCCTATATAAATGGATTTTATGATATTGCAGAAATGAAGCAGGCTGAGGGCCTGTACGGTTTAGTAACTGAAAAGCAAACCATGCTAAATGTAGCTGATACCCAAGGAATTCAGCTAATACTTGATGGTGAAGTATTTAATATGTTTGAAGGAGAAGTTATTAGAAGCACAAGATGGGTGCATATGGCAGAGGGATACACTGGGAGAATGATACAGTGGCGCTCACCAAAAGGTAAAGAAGTAGAGATCAGAATTAAGCGAATGACTTCATTTTATAAAATGTCGCTTTTTACAATTGAATATCAGGTGAAGTCTCTTAATTTTGACGGGGAGATAGAGTTTATTTCCACTCATAAGGGTGAAGTAATGAACTACCACAACCCGGATGATCCAAGAGTAGCAGAGGAAGGTTTTAAGCATATACTTCCTAGTGAGATTATTGTAGAAGACGGGATTTCCTACATCACCTCGGCAACATCAAGGTCGGGACTCCATGTATGTACAGCGGTTAAAAATATCTTATCTAAAGAGGCAAGCAGTGATAGCAAAATAGATGAATATATTGCAACAAATACACTAAAGACTTCTATTGGAAAAGATGAAACTATAGTACTTACTAAATATACTGTTTTTAGTGATTCTATTAGGAATAAAGACTGCAAAGGTTTTGCAAAAAAAGAGATGCAAGCAAGCCTGGAGATTAGCTTAGATGAGTTGTACAATCATCAAAAGGATTATTTTAAGGAATACTGGGACAACTGTGAGTTAGAAATAGAAGGTGATGATGACCTTAGCTCGGCAGTTAGGTACAATATGTATCAGCTAATTCAATCAGTTGGGAAAGATGAGTATAGCAATATAGCGGCTAAAGGCCTAAGTGGTGAGGGGTATGAAGGTCATTACTTCTGGGATACAGAAATGTATATTCAACCATTCTTTACGCTAACAAATCCAGAAATCTCCAAGGGACTTATTGAGTACCGCTACAATATATTAGATGAGGCAAGGAAGCACGCAGCTATAATGGGGCATAAAAAAGGTGTGCTTTATCCATGGAGGACTATAATGGGTAAGGAGTGCTCAGGGTATTTCCCATCAGGCTCAGCCCAGTATCATATTAATGGTGATATATCCCATTCTATAGTAGCCTACTATCTGGCAACAAAAGATATAGGCTTTATAGCAGATAAGGGTGCGGAAATTATGATAGAGACTGCAAGGTTATGGTTAGATGCAGGCAACTATCATAAAGGATTATTTTTAATTAATGAAGTAACTGGTCCTGACGAGTACACATGTATGGTTAACAATAATTACTATACAAATGCTTCAGCCCAGTATAATTTAAGATGGGCGGCTAAGTTTTATAGAATGCTTAAGGAGCAGGGTAAGGCTGATGGCTTAGTTAAAAAGCTCCAATTAGATGAAACTGAAATAGAGGAGTTTGATAGGGCAGCTGATGCTATGTTCTTGCCATACGATGAAGAGCTAGGTATTAATCCCCAGGACGATTCGTTTTTATCCAAAGAAGTTTGGGATATTGAGAACACGCCTAAGGATAAGTTTCCTTTATTATTACATTACCACCCACTGCATTTATACAGGCATCAGGTTTGTAAGCAGGCAGATACAGTATTAGCACACTTTATATATGAGGATGCCCAGTCTTTAGAAACAATAAGGAAATCATTTGCTTATTATGAGAAAGTAACAACCCATGACTCTTCATTATCAACTTGTATCTATAGTATTGTTGCATCTAAGCTGGGCCTTGAAGAAAAAGCTTATGATTATTTTGGGGATTCAGCTAAATTAGACCTTTTTAACACACATAAAAATACAAAAGATGGTATACACACAGCTAATATGGGTGGTAACTATATGGCTATAGTATACGGCTTTGCAGGTCTTCGCCTGAAAGAGGACGGTATTCATTTTTCACCAAGCTTGCCAAGAAAATGGACACAGTATGCTTTTAATATTAATTACGAGGGTAGTAAAATTAAAGTAACTGTAAAGCAGGATGAAACTGTATTTGCCCTATTAAAAGGGGATGCAAAGATAATCTTTGTAAATGGTAAGAAATACAGCCTGAAGGATAATATAGTGGTTAAAAGGTATAAAGCTATTATTTTTGATTTGGACGGAGTTATTTGTCATACAGATGAATATCATTATTTAGCTTGGAAGGAACTGGCGGATAGGCTAGGCATTTATTTCGATAAAGAAATCAACAATCGCCTGCGTGGTGTTAGCAGGATGGAAAGCTTTGAAATTATATTAGAAAGATATGAGGGAGAACCCTTATCTGAAGAACAGAAAATACAATATGCAGAAGATAAAAATGATATATATAAGGTGCTTCTAGAGAAAATGTCCCCTAAGGACTTAAGTGATGAGGTAAAAGGTACCTTAGATGCCCTAAGGGCGAAAGGCCTGACACTAGCAATAGGCTCATCGAGTAAGAATGCTCCGTTTATCCTAAAGCAAATAGGACTAGAAGGGTATTTTGATGCAATATCAGATGGTAATAACATTACCAAGTCAAAGCCAGACCCTGAAGTGTTCATAAAGGCTAGTGAGTATATAAAAATAGCAGCAGAAGACTGCCTAGTTATAGAGGATGCAGATGCAGGGGTAGAAGCTGCAATAGCCGGCCAAATGGACTCAGCAGCCATTGGCGACGCAACGCTCTCCGGTAAAGCAACATACAACCTAACAACATTTTCAGACCTGCTAAAGATAATATAAAATGGCTTGGGTATCCTTTCACGGCACTGGCAACTAGCGTTGCAAGGTGCCTATCAAGGACGCCCAGGCCATTTTCCTCACCTTGCCATCACCTCAATACTTAATCTCGCCAGTGGTCTGTATATGCTTTTCTAGCGCCTTGCAACCGGCAGGTTGCCAGCGCCCCCAGGTTACTTAATCTCCCCCGGTGGTCTGTATATGCTTTTCTAGCGCCTTGCAACCGGCAGGTTGCCAGTGCAAGAAAAGCATATACAGACCACTTTTATGTATGATATAATTGAAAAAGGAAACAATATAAGAAAGGGTGGTGATGAGGTGCAAGAGTTTTTACATTGGTACAATAAAAGTGGGAAAAAGATTTTATATACCATATTAGGTGCTTTGGCTGCATATTTATTTGCTAAATATTTACTTTCCTATGCGGTGCCATTTATTATTGCATGGATTATAGCATCAGGATTACAAGTAATAGTGAGGTGGCTTAATGAGAAGATACAGATGAAGAGGGGGATTGCCACAATGCTATCAATGGTAACGGTTCTTTCAGCAATAAGTTGGGGAATTAGTGCTATAGGGAGACGGATTTTTATTCAGGCAAATAACTTATACCAGAGCATACCTCTATATAGGGAAGAGATACTTGCAACAATTAATAATATTAGTGACAAGACCAAGCATTTATTTAGTGCCATGCCTTTTAATTCAATAATTTCACTAGAGAAATCCATAGATCAACTGCTTCAAAATCTAGCTAGCTTTCTGGGGGCGTTTTTATCTAAAGGTTCAATTAGCGCTGTAAGTAAGCTACCTAATATCTTATTTATAATTATAATAATGCTGCTTTCCATATTCTTTATGACAAGGGATTATATCCTAATCCAAAAGTTTGTTGCGGCCCAAATACCACCCGCAGCGGCAGATAAAGCTAAAATATTAAAGGACGATTTAATAGATGCCCTAGGGGGGTATGTACGCACCCAGTTGATTCTAATGTGTATAACCACGAGCATCTGTTTTATTGGATTTATTATTCTAGGTATAAATAGTGCAATATTATTGGCAGTCATGATAGGTGTAGTAGATGCATTACCTCTGTTTGGAAGTGGTTTGTTTTTAATTCCCTGGGCAATATATAATGCTATACTAGGGAAATTCAGCCTAGCTGTAGGCCTAGCGGGAATCTATGGGCTTATCATAATCGTGCGCCAAGTAGTAGAACCGAGGATTTTATCCAATCAAATAGGTGTATATACCCTGGTAACAATCATTGGTATGTATATAGGATTTAAGGCAATTGGGGTTTTTGGCTTAATAGTAGGACCAGTATTAATAATAGTACTGCAAACATTGCAAAAAGTGGGGTTATTACCAGCCTTCAAGGAGATTAAAGATTAAAGTAAAAAGCACTTATTGCATAATCAATAAGTGCTTCGCATTTTATGTGGTGATATACCACGGTACTTCTTAAAGGTCTTAATAAAGTAGCTAGTACTTGAAAATCCAGTATCAAAAGCTATTTGTGTTATATTTAAGTTTGTTGTAAATAGTAACTTCTCTGCTTCAGTTAGGCGTATATAATTAACGTATTGAACGAAGGTTTTTCCAGTTAGTTTTTTGAAATATCTTGAAAAATAACTATAATTCATATTACAAAGTTCAGCCATTTCAGAAACAGATATGGGCTCGTGATAATGATTTTGTACGTATTTAAACAGTTTTTTAAGCCTAGTATAGTCCTGGCTATTTTGGAGAAATAGCTGCTGTATTTGCATACCTTGTGCTTGCCAATATCTTAAGATCCAAATAAATATCTTATTAATATTGGCCTGGATTAATAGTTCATAGCCAAAGGGTTTAGTGTGGAATTCGCTATATATTTCATTCATAAGGGGGACTACATCACTGCCCTGCAGATCATCCCGGCTAATAAGTCTGTGATGGGTAAAGCCAGATATTGTAAAGGGCAAAAGGTAGTTTGCCTCAAAAGAATCATTATCAGATATATAAAGTAGCTCAGGAAGTATTTTAAGTACAAAGTGGGCAGGGGTTTCACTATCATCTCCAGCTACAGAGTGTACTTCGCCGGCATTTATTATCATCAAATCTCCCCACTCAACATTATAATAGTTAGAGCCTACACATACAGTAGCCCTATCATGTAAAAAATATAGTATCTCAACGCTAGTATGCCAGTGTGGGGCGGCGTGATAAGTTTTATTAGTTGCATCACTAGAATATAAATGACACAGTGATACAGAGGATTTTGAGGTTGGGTATTGTTCAGATTCGTAATATGGTGTTGGCATAAAGTCCATTCCCTTCTTTGATATTATTATGGAAAGTAAAAATAGTTATACTTTTGTTTATTTAAATTATATACAATAAAAATATAAAATGCTAGACTTATAAGTAAATAGACGATTAGTAAAGGAGATGTTGTTATGAAGAAGGTTGTTAAAATCGGTATTATTGGTTGTGGAGGTATAGCTAATGGTAAGCATATGCCAGCACTATTAAAAGTAGAAAATGCGCAAATGGTAGCATTTTGTGACATTGTTCCAGAAAGAGCAGAGAAAGCTGCTAAGGAATATGGAGCAGAGGGTGCTAAAGTTTATAGTGATTATAAAGAGTTACTAGAAGATAAGGATATAGATGTTGTACACGTATGTACACCAAACTTAAGCCATAAGGATATTAGTATAGATGCTCTTGAAAGTGGTAAGCATGTTATGTGCGAAAAGCCGATGGCTAAGACGGCTGCAGATGCTAGGGAAATGTTGGAAGTAGCAAAAAGAACAGGTAATAAGTTAACAATTGGTTACCAAAACCGTTTTAGAACAGACTCATTATATCTGAAATCTGCTTGTGAAAGAGGAGATTTAGGAGAGATTTATTTTGCAAAAGCTCACGCAATTCGTAGAAGAGCTGTTCCGACATGGGGAGTTTTCTTAAACGAAGAAGAACAAGGTGGGGGTCCACTTATTGATATTGGAACACATGCCTTAGACCTAACATTATGGGAAATGAATAACTATAAAGTAAAGAGTGTTATGGGTAACGTCTATAAGGCTTGGGATGGCAGAACGAGTGAAGCTAACGCTTGGGGGCCATGGGATAAGGATGAGTACACAGTAGAAGACTCAGCTTTTGGATTTATTACTATGGAAGACGGAGCAACAATTATACTAGAGTCAAGCTGGGCGCTTAACTCATTAGATGTAGGAGAAGCAAAGACTACACTTTGTGGTACACTAGCAGGTGCAGATATGAGGGACGGACTTCGTATTAATGGTGAAGATTTAGGGAAATTCTATGTTAAAACACCAGGCCTAGATGCAGGTGGTGTTGACTTTTACGATTCAGAAGGTGATGACCCTGCTGTAACGGAAGCTCAGATGTGGATTGATGCTGTTATAAATGATACAGAGCCACTTGTTAAACCAGAACAAGCACTAGTGGTTACAGAAATCTTAGAAGCTATCTATAACTCAGCAAAAACTAAGAAGCCAGTATTCTTTAAAGACGGCCAAGCAATTAGTGAATAATAATTAGTAAACAAGGAGGAAATATTATGAAATTAGGTGTATTTGCAGTATTATTTGGGAATAAAACATTAGAAGAAACATTATCATACCTATCATCATTAGGTGTTCAAGCGGTAGAAATAGGAGCAGGTGGAAACCCAGGTAAACACCACTGTGATCCTAAAGTGTTACTAGAAGACCAAGCTAAATTTGAAGAGTTTAAAGCATTGTTTGTAAAATATAATATGGAAATCAGTGCGCTAAGTGTTCATGGTAACCCAGTTCACCCCAACGCAGAAATAGCAGCCCAGGACCACCAAGACTTTGTTGATGCAGTTTTATTAGCAGAAAAACTAGGTCTAGATACAGTTGTTACTTTCTCAGGTTGCCCTGGTGGATACGAAGGAGCTAAGGAGCCAAACTGGATTACATGCTCATGGCCAGATATTTACTCAGAAATGCTAGAGTACCAATGGAATGAAGTTTTAATTCCATACTGGAAAGAAGCGGCTGAGTTTGCTAAAAGCCACGGTGTTACAAAAGTTGCATTAGAAATGCATCCAGGATTTAGCGTATATAATCCATATACATTATTAAGATTACGTAATGCAGTAGGCGATGTTATAGGTGCAAACTTTGACCCATCACACTTATGGTGGCAAGGAATTGACCCAGTGGCAGCTATTCGTAACCTTAAAGGTGCTATTTATCACTTCCACGCAAAGGATACAAAAATTGATAAATATAACACAGCTGTAAATGGTGTATTAGATACAAAGCACTACGGTGATGAAGCAGGACGCTCATGGATTTTCCGTTCTGTAGGATACGGACATGATGTAAGCGTATGGAAGGAAATCACTAGCGAACTGCGTATGTCAGGATATGAAGGGTCACTTAGTATCGAACATGAAGATAGCTTAATGACGAGGGAAGAAGGGCTTGAAAAAGCTATCGACTGCCTAAAAGAATCTATTATGTTTGAAGACCAAGATGATATGTGGTGGGCGTAATGAAAAAGTTTAGAGTAGGAATTGTAGGATGTGGAAATATCTTCCCAATGCATGCACTACCAGTTATTCAAAATGAAAACTGTGAGTTAGTAGCAGTATGTGATAATAAGGAAGATAGGGTTAATGATGCAGCTAAAGAATTTAACTGCGCGGCATATCTTGATTATAAGGAAATGATAGATAAGGAGAACTTAGATGTTCTGCACATCTGTCTACCACACTATTTACATGCACCTGTAGCTATATATGCCTTAAATAACAATGTTCATGTAATGACTGAAAAACCAATGTCTATTGACTTTAAAGATGCTCAAGATATGGTTGATGCGGCAGATAAGAGTGGAAAAACCTTAGGTGTTATTTTCCAAAATAGATATAACCCAGGTTCACAACTGATTAAGAAAACCCTTGAAAGTGGTGAACTTGGTAAGATTATTACTGCTAAGCTTTCTGTTACATGGGATAGATCAGATGAGTATTATGGCAAGAGTGACTGGAAGGGCACATGGGAAAAAGAAGGTGGCGGTGTAATTATTGACCAAGCTATTCATACAATGGACCTAGTGCGCTGGTTTATAGATGATGAGATTGAATATATAGATGCTAATATTTCAAATAGAGGCCATGCAGTTATAGATGTGGAAGATTCAGCTGAAGGAATTATCAAGTATAAAAATGGTGTTACTACAGCCTTCCATGCAATTAACTATTATGGATATGATGCTCCTGTTGAGATAGAGCTATACTGTGAAAAAGGAATTGCTAAGATGGTAGCTGATAAGGCTATTATTGAATTTAATGATGCTAGGCAGTATGCTGCTGATACTAATCCTACTGAAAACTTTGAGTATGGTGATGTTAAGCAGTACTGGGGAGTTAGCCATATTAAGCAGATTAACTTATTCTATGAAGCTTTAATTAAAGGTGAAGAGCCGGCGATTAATGGTGAAGAAGCAATTAAGACTCAAGAAATGATTTGTGCCATATACGAATCAGGTAAGGAAAGAAAAAGAGTAGATTTTAAGTAATGTTTAGAACTTAATTAATTCACCATCTAAAGTAATATTTTAGATGGTGAATTTTTTTGTTTATGATTTACAAGATAGTCAGATTAAAGCTCCGAAATTAATGCTAAATGCCAGGTAAAATTTGATATATTGCCAAATGTGTAGTATAATTGTACCTTAATATAATAATTTTATATTAAATATATCAAAATTCCTAAGGAGGAAAAATAATGAAACAAAAAAGTAAATTTGGAAAACTGCTATCATTATCTCTAGCTCTGTCTATGATGTTGCCATCATTTGTTATGCCGGCAGCAGCAACTGAGGCCAAAAAAGATAGCCAAACAGTAGCACCGATTGCAGAAGAGGTTGAAAGTGATAGGGTGGTGGATACCACAAGCTCAGACCAGGAAAAAACAATTAGTATACTTGCAACAGCGGATTTACATGGTCGTATCTACGCATATGATTATGCTGTTGACGAAAAAGATGAGTCTTCAGGGCTTGCAAAAATTCAAACAATTATTAAGCAGGAAAAGGCAAAAAACCCTAATACTATATTAGTAGATGCTGGTGACACACTACAAGACAATAGTGCTGAGTTATTCAATGATTTACCAATGCATCCTATGATTCAAGCACTTAATACCATGGGATTTGATGCTTGGACATTAGGGAATCACGAGTTTAATTTTGGAAAATCTTTTTTAGATAGGAACATAGAAGCATTTGATGGTGATGTACTAGCTGCCAACATATATAATGAAGATGGTAGCCATTATGTAAAACCTTATACAATTATCGAAAAAGATGGCGTAAGGGTTGCACTTATTGGATTAGTTGCGCCACATATACCAAGATGGGAAGCTAGTAACCCAGATCATTATAAAGGGTTAGTATTTAACAAAGTTGTTCCAGAGGTACAAAAGGCAGTTAAGGAACTAGAAGGACAATACGACATCTTAGCAGGGGTATTCCATTTAGGTATGGACGGGGAATACGGTGACTTAGGTGTAGGGGAAATTGCAGAAGCATGTCCAGAATTAGATGTTATTTTTGGAGGACACGCACATGCTAAGTTCGATGATAAAGAAGTAAATGGTGTAAAAATCATTGAGCCAGGTTCTTACGGTAAATCTCTTGCAACTGCAGATATTAAAGTTGTAAAAAAGGATGACAAATGGGAAGTTTCAAATATAACAACTAAAAATATTGATACAAAAGAAATAACACAAGATGAGGATATGCTAGCAGAGTTTGCATTCGTGCATAAGAATTCAGTTATGTATGCAAATCAAGTTATCGGAACAATAACAGAAGACTTCATCACAGGAGTAGACTATATTACAGGTGCTGATAAAGTAACTACTATGCCAACATCCCAAATAGAAGACACATCCTTAATTGACTTTATCAATGAAGTTCAATTATTCTACACAGGGGCAGATATTAGCTCGGCAGCAGCGTTTAAAGATGATATGAACTTAAAGGCTGGGGATTTTAAGCGTAAGGACGTAGCAAATATTTATAAGCATGCTAATACACTTATGGGTATTAACATGACAGGTAAGAATCTTAAGGAGTATATGGAATGGTCAGCATCATTTTATAATACTTATAAAGAAGGTGACGTAACAGTAAGCTTTGACCAAAATATAAGAGGTTATAACTATGATATGTTTGCTGGTATGACATACGACATTGATATCTCAGAGGATGCAGGTAATAGAATTAAAAATATCCTGATTGATGGCAAGGCATTAGATGAATCAAAGGTTTACAAAGTAGCGGTTAATAACTATAGATATGGTACCCTTGAAGGTCTAGGGCTTGCTACAGCAGAAGATAGGTACTATGATTCATATGATGAGATGCAAGACGAGGGACGTATTAGAGATTTAATTGCTAAATATGTTGTAGAGCAGAAAAATGGTGTAGTTACACCAGAGTGTGATAATAACTGGAAGATAATCGGTGCGGACTTAGATAATCCACTTAAAGATAAGGTTTATGAGATGATTAAAAATGGTGAAATTACTATACCGACATCAGAAGATGGTAGGACAAGTAATGTAAAAGCAGTTAATGTAAACGAGCTAAAAGCAGCAGGTAAACTTAAATAATTCCAGCATAAGTAAAATGCCCATATATACAAGTCTTTGTATATATGGGCATTTTTGTTGGGGCGCCTTAGTAATCTTATGCAGTTGTATTAGTGCTCCTATATTTAGATGGGCTTGTCCCAGTTCTTTTCTTAAAATTTGAGCTAAAATAATATTGGTTGCTATATCCTACTTTTTCGCTAATTTCCCTTAATGTTAAAGTTGTTTGTACTAATAGCTGGCAGGATTTTTCAATGCGTATAGATGTAATGATATCTGATATATTTTCACCAGTATTTTTCTTAAATAATGCACTTAGATAAGTGGGGCTTATGCTAACGAAATCAGCGATCTCGTTTAGGGATAGTTCGGATTCTTCATAACGTTGCTGAATATATTGTATGACGGACTCACATATTTTATCATGGCATGTTTTTATAGAGTTTTCTAGCACAAGGCAAGTATTTAAACATATACTTTTGAATCCCGTAAACAATTCTATTAAGGAAGTGAACCTTTCAAGATCCAAATACATTTGCTTAATTTCACTTTCTAAGCCGGAATCTTCTATGCCCATTTCATAGGTAAATCTTAAAAGCCTACTTAAGAGGGAACGAATATAAATATAAAGTACCTTTTTGTTCTGAAAATTATCTTGCATCTGGCAGGTAAGCTTATCTATCCAACTTCCTATTTCATCCTTATTTTTTCTTGTAATTATTTGAATTAGTTCATCTTCGAGATCTGTAATTAGTAAATTATAATTAACCCCTGTGTTTAAGGCATCCCGGGCATCAAAGATGTTTTGATTTGGATAGTAAAACCTATATTCTAGTGCATTAAGGGCACTTTTATAGGAGATGGCAGTATCCCATAAGTCATTGTTGATATGCCCAATTGAGACATTTATAGTTAGTAATGTAGCGGACTCATATGCTATTATTTGGCTGGCTAGGTCGTTTATTTGAGTTTGGAAGATATCTCTCCTATTATTATTTGTGCCCAATATACATACAAACCCATTTAGATCGTGCAATAAGTAAGATAGATTAAATTGAACTGTTAAGTTTTTAATGTAGTTAGATAAACTAATTAGTAAAAGATGATACTTTTCCACACTCAGTGTGGATTTAATTTCGATGGCATTTCCGATTTCTATAATTAAAACGGAATATAAGGAACAGTTTAATTCCAGATTAATATATGGTAAATAGCTTGAAAGATTATAATATGCATCTGATTTATTAGAATAAATTAACTCTGTAAAAAATTTTTCTGTCATGGCAGGCCAGCTTTTTTCTAGTAATTCAAGATTTTTCATCTCTTCATCTATTTTGCCAATGGCATGCTCAATTACTTGGGTTAAGTAGGTGTAATCAATGGGTTTTTCAATAAAATCAAAAGCCCCGAGCCTAACTGCTTCTTTGGCATATTCAAATTTATCATAAGCAGTAATGAATATAACCTTCATAAGGTGTTTTGTGGCTTTAATATTACTCATTAGCTCTAAGCCTGTCATTCCTGGCATTTGAATATCTGAAATTAGTAAATCTATGTCCTCATTATTGAGTATCTCCAGGGCGGAAATAGCATCAAATTGCATGTGTGTTACTTCACAGTTCAAAGATTTCCAATCAATATTTTTATTGATGCCTTCGACAGAAAGATGATTATCATCAATAATCATTACTTTTTTTAGCATTACAAATCATCCTTTCGATGAAAAAATGTTTTTATTTTTAGAGCATTTGTTGAAACTCAATAAATACTTCCGTACCCTCTCCTAGTATACTACTAATTGTTATTTGCCCGGAACCGTAGGTGGGGTAGGATATTCTGGCATTAACATTACATAGACCAAAGTTTTTTTCGGTATCTACTATTTTTTGCGCCAGATGATATTGGAGTGGCAGCAGTATTTCATCAGGTATACCAATTCCATTATCAGCTATTGTTATTAAAATGGTATCCTCCTTGTATGAAATATTAATTGATATATGAATACCGACCCTACCGTTACTCATCCCATGCTTAATGCAGTTTTCAAGGATTGGTTGTAGGGTAAACTTAGGTATGATAAAACCTTCTATACCTTCATCTAAAATAATTTCCCATGTTAAGGAACCGTTTTGACAAAGGTATTCCATATCCAAATATAGGCTAACAATTTCAATCTCTTCTTCTATAGTAATAAGATCATTGTTTTTCCTTAATAAGATCCTATAGAATTTTGATAAATCCATGATCATTTGATTTGCGATATCTACCTTCCCCATTGTTTGGCAATTGTGGATAGAATTTAATATATTATACAAAAAATGTGGATTTATTTGTGACTGAAGCAGTTGATAATCTAACCGTTCTTTTTGAACAGTAAGATTTAAAATCTTATTAAAACTATTTTCAATTGTCTTAGTCATATTTAAATAATTTAGGGCCAATTGATCAATATCATCATTGAATTCAGTATCAAGATTAAAACATGAATCTAAATTTTGGGTTGTAATTGTGTTATTAGTTATAACAGTTGAATTGACAACATATGAAAGATTACGAAGTTTTTTAGTTAGCTTATTAGAACTTAATAAGACAACTAAAATAATAGACGGTATTATAAATAAAGTGGATAAAAGGATTGTATTGACAATTCCCTTTATATTTGACTGAATATAGGTTTGTGGGACCTCAGTTACTAAATAAAATCCATTATTTAGGGTGTTTACTAAACAATAATTATTGTCAAATATAAAAAAGTCTTTATTTGCATTAGTTACATAATTTTTAAATATGTCTAAATCTAATTTGCTGCCTACATAACTAGAATCCTTATGGGCTGCTATATAATAATCAGGTGTTAGTATAAAGCTATTAACAGGGGTTTCTTTAAAAGAATGTAATAATAAATCGTTAAGTTCATCAGTACGAATAACTGAAAAAGCTGCATGTTTCAACATATTATCTTTACTAAAAGATTGGGCTGCTATAATCGAACTAATATCCTTTTTGCCATTTGATATAATTTGCGGATAGTTTAAATTATGCCTGAAGAACCACTTTGAGCTAATGCCAAGATTTGTAATATCTTCCTGAAAGATGTGATACCTAGTTATTTGGTCTAGTCTATAAAACATCAATCCTTCGTTACTGACAAACTTATCAGGCTCTAAAAAGATACTTATCTGGAATAGGTTAAAGTTATTCATTAAAGTATTTATATGATTTCTGATATATCCAAAGTAGTTTAAATACTCCTCTAAAGGCTCTTGGGGCATTTTATCCAAGATATAGCTATAATTTTGTGCCGAGTCTAATACGTTAATCATTTGTGTAAACCGATCATTGACCTGTTGGACAAGCTGGGCATTTGATAAGGATACAGATTCTGTAATCTTATTCTGTGCAATTCTATAGGAGGTTTTATAACCTACAACCCCTATGACTATAGAGGGAATAATAGCACCTAGCGAAAAGATTATAATTAACTTAAAACGAAAACTTGCAAATTGACTTTTTAGCTTATATATCATTTATTCATCTCCAAAGCATGGTTTTTTGGTGCATTTGACCTTGAGGTCTTATGTATATGCTCATAAGTATACACTAATATTAAATAATGCACAATAAAATAGTGTAATTACTAATAAAGTATAAAAGATGCGTAAAATATCACATTTTACCTATAACAATTATAAGATATAATTTATATCAGACACAACAAAACACTATATTCTATGAGGAGGATATGATATGAAGAAAAAATTAACAAAAGTAATTAGTGTGTTATTGGTAACGTGTTTAAGTATTACTCTATTTACAGCATGTGGTGCTGCAAAGGATAATGAACAATCTAATGGGGATGGATCTGCTGATGTAACTACAGACGTGGCCGATGGTACTACAGACAAGGAATATGATTTGAGTCTTTATAGCATAATGACAACTACCCCAAACTTTGACAAATGGTTGGCGGGTGCAGAGGAGGCAACTGGACTAAAGATAAATGTAATTGCTGCCCCGACTGATTCCGATACTAGGCAACAAAAAGTAACAACGGTACTATCTACTGGAGATGATACTGTTGATATTATTGAAATCAATGATGAAATGTCAGCATCATTTAAGAACACAGGTTGGTGTGAGCCACTAGAAGGTACGGTTATAACAGATGAGGTTCTAGCTCAATTACCACAAGGTTATATAGAGGATATGATTACGTCATATAATGGAAATATCATTGGGCTTCCTTCTTACAGTGGCTATCTAGCATTCTGGGTTAACCAAGAGATAATGGATGAACTTGGTTTTGATAAGATTGAGAATAAGGAAGATTTTATTGAATATGCCAAGGCAGCTACAGGAGATGGAAGATACGGATATGGCGGATCCTGGGAGAAAACTTATGTATTCAATGAAATAGCTACATTTGTTAACTTATTTGGTGGAGATTATTTTGACTGGACTAACCCTGGAAACCGAGAAGCAATGCAATTTATGTATGATATGACAAATACATGGGGTGTGACACCTATTGATCAACTTGCAGATAAATATGAGCAAATGAATCAAAAGTTTATTGATGGTAAATACGGTATGCTTTTTATGTGGGGGGCAGGTACTGATTATGAAAGTGCTGATATGCTAGGTGAAGATAAAATCCACATTGCTCAGGTGCCTGAGTTTACAACACGCAGTGTATTTACTGATTCATGGAGCTATGTTTTAAACAGCTCATCAAAAAATAAAGAAGCATCAATAAAGTTCCTTCAGTATATGGCTAGTGAAGAGGGGATGTTAAGTTCTTGGGAGAATTTTGATCGTTATCCAGCTAGAGCCGATGCAGCGGATAAAATATCTGATGAGCACCCTATTAAACAAATTTATCAAGAATATAATGAAACTACAGTTGTAAGGGGAAGACCTATGTTACCACAAACAATGGAGTTTATTACAGACATGGGTACATTGTTCCAATACTATATCCAAGGAGAGTTATCATTAGACGAGTTTTGCGAAAAGGCACAAGGGTTTGTTGATAAATATCAATAAACATGTAAATTAATCTTGAAAGGAAAGGAACCTATATGAGTAAAAAGAAATCGCTTTTTTGGATTCCTTGGATACTAATTTTGCCTGTATTATTACTAAGAGGATTTACAACTATCTACCCAATCATACAAACCTTTAAAACAAGTTTTTATGATATTAAATTGCTAGCAGGTATCAATGAGTTTGCAGGGCTCAATAACTATATTGAAATCTTCAAAGATCAAAAGTTTATTACATCAATAAAGTTCACTATAATATTTGTAATTACATCAATGACTTTTCATGTGATACTTGGTGTAGGGTTAGCCTTATTAATGAATATGAAATTTAAGGGTAGACGTTTTCTAAGAACAATTACGCTTATTCCGTGGGCGATGCCAACTATTGTAATCGGTATGGCTGCAAAATGGGCATTCAACAATGATTATGGATTAGTCAATGATTTTATTAGGTGGTTTCAACCTGATTTTGTAAAACACTGGTTAATACAAACTAATAGTGCTAGGGCTGCAGTTATAATTATAGACTTGTGGAAGAATGTACCTTTTTTTGCAATTATGGTTTTATCAGGACTTCAATTTATATCGGGGGATATTTATGAAGCTGCAAGAGTAGATGGGGCAGGGCCAATACGTTCCTTTATATCCATTACCTTACCGATGATTACTAAGAATGTCTTAACTCTTTGTATTCCGTTTGCAATGTGGAGATTAACTTCTTTTGATTTAGTTTATTCCATGACATCTGGTGGTCCGGGAGAAGATACAGCATTAATAGCATACAGGATTACAACAGAAGCTTTCACCAATTTAAACATAGGATATGCATCTGCCCTGGCAGTACTTTTATTCATAGTAATGGCTATCTTCAGTATTGTTAATATTAAGTTTGTCAATAAAATTGACTATGAAGGAAGTTAGAGATTGGAGAATAATAAGATGAAAATATTTAATAAGAGAGTGTTTACAAATATATTTAGATGGATAATTACATTGATGGTAGCATTTATTATACTATTCCCTTTGTACTGGATCCTGATCTCATCAATTACTCCATCAGGTGAATTATTTAAAGCACCTATTGATTACTTTCCGAATAATCCAACATTAGGAAGCTATAAGTTTTTAATAGAAAATGCTGGCTTGATTCAAAAAACAAATAGCACACTATTAATTATTGGAATAACCTTGCTAGTTAGTACAATTATATGTGTCATGGCAGCCTATGCCTTTGCACGTTACAATAGTAAACTAATGTCTTTAGCTTTTGGTTTTATTATGTTATCTATGTTGATTCCTGATGTAGTAACAGCCAGACCATTATATGAATTTATGAGAAAGGTTAATCTGTACGATACCTATCCTGGATTAATTGTATTGTATATTAGTGGAGTTATACCATTTACGGTTATTATTTTAAGAAACTTCATTGGAGAAATACCCATATCCTTAGAAGAATCTGCAGAAATTGATGGGGCAAATTTTGTACAGAAGATTTATTATGTTATTGTACCATTATTAAAACCGGCAATCGCTACAATTGCTATTATTAACTTTATCACATGTTTAAACAACTTTTTTACACCCTTGTTTTATTCTAATGGCATACAGGTGCTATCAACGGCAATTACTCAGTTGCCATTAAGGGACAATATGTATGCAGTACCATGGGACTTAGTAAGTGCAATGGGATGGATTATTATAGCACCAATTATTCTTTTTGTTGTAGTTTTTGAAAAACAAATAATGGATGGTATTATGTCTGGTGGGGTTAAATCATAATATAAAAATTAAATAAATTAGGAGGTTTTAAAATGTTTAATAACTTTAATTTTCATGGGTTAGGAACAATGCCTATGATATCTAATGGAAGAAGCCGTGCTATTAATGCAGAAAACCCGAATGGTGAGAAAGGGAAAGGTGGAATGGCAGTAAGTCCATTAGGGCCATCTAGAAAAGGTTCACCTTGTATAAAGGTTGTTAAATCAGGAGAGACTGTAACCTTGGCTGAAATAGAAGGACCAGGTATTATCCAACATATATGGATTACAGTAACTGATAAAACAGAAGCAGGAGATTTTGTATTAAGAGATTTAGTTATTAGGATGTATTGGGACGATGAAGAGGAACCTTCTGTTGAAAGTCCATTAGGGGATTTCTTTTGCAATGGATTTGGAAAAGGCTGTGAGGTTAATTCTATGCCAATTGCAGTAAATCCTGCTCGTGCCTTTAATTCATACTTTCCAATGCCCTTTAGAAAAAAAGCGAGAATTACAATAGAAAATCAGCATCCTGGTGATATCCCAGCATTCTTCTACCAAATTAACTATTGCCTATATGATGAGTTACCAGAACAAATGGCTTATTTTCATGCCCAGTGGAAAAGGGAGCCTATAACTCAGCTACAAAAGGATTATACAATATTAGATAATGTAAAAGGGCGTGGCCATTATGTAGGTACTTACATGGCTTTATCAACCCTTGAAAGATATTGGTGGGGAGAGGGAGAAGTTAAGTTCTATATGGATGGAGATAATGAATATCCTACTATTTGTGGGACAGGAATGGAGGATTATTTTGGAGGAGCATGGAGTTTTGCCTCCCAAGTAAATGGGCGTACTGTAGAGAATACTTATAATACTCCGTTTATGGGGTATCCATACTATTCTAATAAGGATATTGACACACATAATTATTATCATAATGATGATATGCCAGTACAGCGTGGTTTTTATAGGTGGCATGTTATGGATCCAATCCATTTTGAAAAGGATTTGAGGGTAACTATACAACAAATTGGTGTTAATAGGCATGGATTGTTTGAAAGACAAGATGATTTATCAAGTGTTGCATATTGGTATCAAGTAGAACCACATAACAAGTTTCAGCCGTTACTAGCAGCAAGAGATAGATGGCCTAGATAATTATAAGGAAGAGGTAATAATACAAAAACAATGGTCCTGCACCATAAGTAACACACACAACCGATTGGTTGAAAAAGTGTTATTTATGGTGCAGGACCATTTTGCTAGTAATCTAGCAGGGTATATATTTAATTAACCGTTGTAAGCTTTCTTGTATAACTCTGCAATCTCAGAAACCTTTGGAAGTCTTGGGTTGGCTGTTGTACATTGATCTTCGAATGCTTTATAGGAAAGATCATCTACAGCTGCCATATATTCTTTCTCATCAATACCACAAGCCTTAAAGTTCATTGGCATGTCAAGCTGTTTCATTAAGTCTTTGATAGCTTTGATTAATGATTTAACCCCTTCTTCTGGTGTAGAAGCTGGAAGGCCTAGTGCCTTAGATATTTCGGCATACTTCTCTGGTGCTATGAATTTCTCATATTTAGGGAAGCTTGTAAACATACTTGGTGTAGTTGCGCCGTTGTATTCTACAACGTGTGGTAATAGAATAGCGTTAGCTCTACCGTGTGCAACGTGGAACTCTGCACCTAACTTATGCGCCATAGAGTGGTTAACTCCAAGGAAAGCGTTAGTAAATGCCATACCTGCCATACATGATGCATTATGCATTTTTTCACGAGCAAGTGGGTCGTTAGCACCGTTTTTATAGGATCTTGGTAAGTAATCAAATACTAGTTGAATCGCTTTCATAGCTAATGCGTCTGTATAGTCAGATGCTAAAATAGATACGTAAGCTTCAAGAGCATGTGTTAATACGTCAAGTCCTGTATCAGCTGTTACGCCTGCTGGCACACTCATAACAAACTCAGGGTCAATGATTGCAACGTCTGGAGTTAGTTCGTAGTCTGCAAGTGGGTATTTCATGTTTTTAGATCTATCAGAGATAACTGCAAATGATGTTACTTCTGAACCTGTACCTGATGTTGTTGGTATTGCAACGAATTTAGACTTTTTACCTAGTATTGGGAACTTGTAAACACGTTTACGAATATC
>CAYUEJ010000004.1:0-22761 GCA_964442565.1 uncultured Candidatus Epulonipiscium sp. | reverse complement strand
ATATACTCCATAACTTGCCTGATGTCGCGGGAATTATCTCTCATAGTATCTTCCCATTCGTTTTGAAGTAGGCGGGTATATAAATCTACATATACTGTAAATGTAATATCATCAGAATTTCCTTTGATTTTAATATCATCTACAGGGATACTTGTGCCATCTAGTTTTTTAACCAGCTTTTTCAATTCTCTTTCTAAATCACCAAATGAAGTTGAACTATTATCAGTATAATAGAAGTTATTATTTGTAGATTGGCTAAAGGTTCCAATAGCCTTGCCTGTACGGATATCAATTACCTTACCACTTACAGAAGCATCCTTAAAGTCATAACGTATTTCTTTTACGATATCTCTAAAGAAATCCTCTCTCTTAGTTTTAGTCAGAGCTTCCCATTTCTTATCATCATATCTAGAGTCGAAGCTAACCTCTACATTAATACGAGAACTTGTTTGAGTTAAGTCAAACTCCCAGTCTATGGAATGCTCATAATCAAACTTGTTTTGTAGATATTTAAGGGTTTCTTTAAGATTAGCATCTGTAACTTTATCTTTGTCCTTATCTGTCTCTTGGGTTTTAAGCTTTTCTTCCAACTCTTTAACCTTTTTCTCTAAATCAGTTTTTTCGCCTGTTAGTTTAGCGATTTCAAAGTTTTTATTAGAGATTTGCGCCTCTAGCTCACTAGATGGGGCACCACCCCTATCTGAAACATAGACAGAGTTTGTAGCACTGTTCCAGTCTACATTCTTATCAACTAGCTCTGAAACACCCCTAACAGGTAAATAAACACTGTTATTATAAATAAATGGTTCCTGTGCCATAACTTTTTGTTGATTATTATAATATACTTGAATGTTTCTAAAGGTAGCATCAATTTTCTTTGTAAGTGATGCAGCTTGTACAATTGTCGTTAGTAGTAATGTTCCAGCAAAAGCAGTAGTACATGTTCTAATAAATTTTTTGTTTTTAAGTAATTTCATAATTATTCCTCCCAAATGTATTTTGTAAAAGCAATAGATATCTTTAATTATAGTATACTTCCCATAAAACTTCAACCAAAATAAGGCAAAAGTAAGAAAAGGGAAGACTTTGATTATTAATGAAAATAGGGATATACTATAATCATTAGGATAAAATAGGGGGGATAAGATGTTTGATATTCCGGAAGAATTAAAGAAGTTACCTCATAGCCCTGGGGTATACCTAATGAAAAATAATCTTGACCAGATTATATATGTAGGCAAGGCAAATGTTTTAAAAAACCGTGTTAGCCAATACTTTCAGAAATCCAGGGGGCACTCCCCTAAGGTATTAAGAATGGTAGAGAACATAAGCTCATTCGAATATATTGTGACAGGATCTGAGTTAGAGGCCCTTATATTAGAAAGCAACCTAATTAAAAAACATTCCCCTAGGTATAATATTAGGTTAAAGGACGATAAGCATTATCCATATATAAAAGTAGATATTCAAAATGCATTTCCTAGAGTAAGCGTCGTTAGGTCAATGAAAAAGGATAAATCCAAATATTTTGGACCCTACACAGATGCGGCAGGTATGTGGGAACTTATAGAGATTATAAAGAAAACGTGGCATCTTCGCACTTGTAGGCGGATACTCCCAAGGGATATAGGGAAGGAGCGCCCGTGCCTGAATTATCATATAGGACAATGTAAGGCGCCTTGTGCGGGCTATGTTTCCCAGGAGGAATATGGGGAAGAAGTAGATGAGGTGCTAGTCTTTTTAAGTGGCAAGTATAATAAGATTATTAAAATCTTAGAGGAAGATATGGTGGAGGCTGCCGAAGATTTAAACTTTGAGAAGGCCGCTATATTAAGAGATCAGATTAATATCATAAAGCGTATTGAACATAAGCAATCAGTTCTTAGTAGCTCTATGGAAGACCAGGATATAATAGCGTATGCCCAATCACAGAATGATACATTAATCCAGGTCTATTTTGTTAGGATTGGTAAATTAGTAGGAAGGGAGCACTTTTTACTAGAAGAAACGGTAGGTACAGACATATCAAAAATTATATATGACTTTTTACTGCAATTTTATGCAGATGCAGCTTTTATTCCTAAGGAAATCCTTTTACAATCAGATATAGAGGATAATAAAATAATGGAAGAATGGCTTTCTATGAAGAGGGAGTTAAAGGTTGAGCTAAGGGTACCCTTAAAAGGCACAAAACATAATTTATTGGAGCTTGCGCGAAAAAACGCAGAAATATCCCTAACACAGTTTGGCGAGCAGATTAAGAAAGAGGAAATAAGGACAAAAGGGGCTATGAAGGAAATAACACAAATAATGGGTTTTAAAAAGATAATTAATCGTATTGAAGCCTATGATATTTCAAATACACAGGGTGTTCAATCAGTTGGATCTATGGTTGTTTTTGAAGGAGGTAAGCCAAAACCGAGTGATTACCGTAAGTTTAAGATTAAAAGTGTAATAGGACCAGATGATTATGCTAGTATGAAAGAGGTATTAGAGCGCAGGCTAGGACGGTTAAAGGGGGACTTAGAAGAAAGTTTTAGTAAGAGTCCTGATCTAATTTTAATAGATGGTGGTAAGGGGCAGGTTTCTGTAGCCCAGCAGGTTGTAGATGACCTTGGACTTACTATACCTATTTGTGGCATGGTCAAGGACGATAGGCATCGTACTAGAGGGCTCCTATATGAAAATAAGGAACTACCTATTAGCCCAGGGACCGAAGGATTTAAACTTATTACAAGAATTCAGGACGAGGCCCACAGGTTTGCTATAGATTACCATAGGCAATTACTTGGCAGGGATCAAGTTAGATCTATCATGGATGATATACCGGGTGTGGGTAAAAAGCGTAAGAAGGCATTAATTCAGCATTTTGGTAGTTTAGACAAGATAAAGAAGGCTTCCATTGATGATATCAAGGAAGTAGCAGGCATACCAGAGAATGTTGCAATAAATATATACAATTTCTTTAATAAGAAGTAAAATCTTAGTCTAAAAGATGGTATAATCATATTATACAAATATAAAATTTAAAGGTGGGATAATATGTACTCAGTAAGTGTAAAAAAATTAGTAGAAAGATTAGAGTTAAAGGAACTAACACCGGGTATACCTTATGAGGATAGAATGATTTTACAATCAGATGTCAATCGTCCAGCACTTCAACTTACAGGTTTTTTTGATCATTTTGATGATGGCCGTCTTCAGGTTATAGGTAAAGTTGAAGATGCCTATCTAGAAACAATGACACAAGATGAAAGGACAAAATGTTTTGAGAGACTGCTTAGCTTTACAAGTATACCTTGTGTTGTTATTTGCCGTGGCTTAGGACCTTATCCTGACCTAATAGAAATTGCAAAGGCTAATAAGATACCAGTATTCCATACAGAAGAAGGGACATCCTCAATTATAGCTGAAGCAAATAGATGGCTGCATGTTCAGCTAGCGAGCAGGAAATCCGTACATGGTGTACTAGTAGATATATACGGTGAGGGAGTATTAATTACAGGTGAGAGTGGTATTGGTAAAAGTGAGACGGCGCTTGAACTAATAAGGCGTGGCCATAGATTGGTAGCAGACGATGTTGTTGAGATTAAGAAGGTATCTGCATCAACACTATTAGGTACATCACCAGAAGTAATACGCCATTTTATAGAAATGCGTGGTGTAGGAATTGTAGATATTAAGCAAATCTTCGGTGTCGGAGCTGTAAAGCAAATGCAAAATATAGACCTAATTATTAACCTAGAACTATGGGATCAAAAGAAAGAGTACGACAGGCTAGGGCTAGGCAATCAATACCAAGAAATATTAGGTATTGACGTTGTTTCCCACACAATCCCAATACGCCCAGGGAGGAATATAGCTATTATATGTGAAACAGCAGCCATAAACTTTAGGCAAAAGAAAATGGGCTATAATGCAGCTGAGGCACTCAACAAGCGCGTAATGGAAAACTTGCAAAAAGGCGGGCAAGCTTAGGTAAATAAATTGGGGGGTATATGCTATTATCCATACTGGCAACTATCGTTGCAAGGTATTGATAATAGCATATACCCCCCTAAAAGTTTCTCCTAACATCCATACTGGCAGCTATCGTTGCAAGGTATGGATAATAGCATATACCCCCCTTAAAAGTTTTACCTAACCTTGAATAGATTGTATAAACACGGTATAATAATATAGCTTGGGAGACGGGTAAGAATAATATATAGGAAGGATAAATTATGGGCATAAATTTAACGTATTCAGTAGTATTCCTGGAAGGATTAGCGTCATTTATATCACCATGCGTATTAGCCTTGATACCAACATATATTAGCTATCTAGCAGGTACTAGTATTGATGAGATAGAAAACGGCAATCATAGCAAGCGTACGCTGATGATTAATGCTGCAGGATTTGTACTTGGAATATTTATTGTATTTTCACTATTAGGAGCTACGGCAACGACTTTAGGCAAATCAATAAATATGAATGTTGGTGTTCTTCAAAAGATTAGCGGAGTAATAATTATTGTATTTGGAGTTTTCTATATGGGGCTTATTAATTTTGGTTTTATGAATAGGGAAAAAAGAATTCATGTAAAAAAGGTTGTACCGACACTGGGGGGTTCAGTAGTGTTTGGCATGTCCTTTGCATTTGGCTGGACGCCATGTATAGGACCAGCTTTAGGATCAGTCCTTATGATGGCTGCTAACACAGCTACACTTTGGAATGGGGTGTTTCTTTTAAGTATATATACACTAGGACTTGCTATACCACTATTGCTTATTGCTTTATTTATAGAAAAGTTAATGCCTTATATACAAAGGGTTTATAAACATTTTGACAAGATAAAAATAGTAAATGGTATTTTATTAGTTCTAATAGGATTAATGATATACTTTAACAAGCTAAACTTTTTGATTATATAGTATAGCGTTAAAAAGGAGGAAAAGATGAAAAAATATATGGCTTTAATATTATTAAGTATTTCGGCACTTGTGCTAACAAGTTGTGCTAATACACCGGTACAAACGCCAGTAGATGAGCCAGTGGTAGAGAAACCGGCAGAAGACGAAGAGAAACCAGAAGTCCTAGATGTGGAGGATAAAAAAGAAATAGGAGTAGCCCCTGGTATGCAGGCACCTAACTTTACCCTATTAGGTAGAGATGATGAGGAAATAAGCCTTTCAGATTATAAGGGGAAAATTACATTTTTAAACTTCTGGGCTACAACATGTCCCTTCTGTGTTGACGAGATGCCAGATTTAGAGGAGTTTTATAAGGCGCATTTAGATGAAGATGATGTTGCCCTCCTTGGTGTTAATATGACTAAAACATGGGAGAAGAAACCTAAGGATGCCCTTGTAGAGTGGCTGGACAATGAGGGACTAACATTCCCAGTTGTATTTGATGTAGATGGGGTGCAAGCAGTTGAGTGGTCAGCAAGAAGTTTGCCTATGACTTTTGTAATTGATGAAGAGGGAACTTCACTAGGGGCAATAATTGGTAAAACGGATATTAAAACATTAGAGGGCATTCTTGCAGAAGTAAGGGCTGCAAGAGATATAAAATAAAGAATGAAAAAAGACTATCTCAATGCAAACTATATGCACGGAGATAGTCTTTTTATCTAAAAAAGTCCACAATAAGTTTCGGGGAATTTTGTCTGAAGTTAACAAGAATCTTTGGAAAGGACATTATTTGCCTGAAACAAAGAAATATACTATTGACTCACACTTTGAATGATAGTATGATGTGGATAACAAACAAAGAATGTTTGGTTTAAAGATAAAAGTTGTATAATTTAAAAGGAGGGTTACTGTGAAAGCATTAGCTAGGTATGGTAAAGAATTTGGAGGCTACAGGTTTATTGATGTTCCAGAACCAGTGTGTGGTAGCGAAGATATTATTGTTGAAATCAAAGCAGCGGCAATCTGTGGAGCCGATATGAAACATTTTAGGGTGGATAATAATTCGGATGAATTTAACTCCATTCGTGGGCATGAATTTGCAGGTGAAATTGTACAAGTTGGGAAAGACGTAAAAGACTGGAGGATTGGGCAAAGGGTAGTTTCAGATAATACAGGTCATGTATGTGGGGTTTGTACATCATGTGAAGTGGGGGACTTTATTACTTGCCCAGAAAAAGTCAATCTAGGATTAGATAACAATAGATGGGGCGGAGGATTTACAAAATATTGTGTAGTTCCAGGTGAAATTCTTAGAATTCACAAACATGCTATCTGGGAAATTCCAGAGAATATTAAATATGAAGAAGCAGCTGTAATGGATCCTATTTGTAACGCATATAAAGCAATTGCGCAAAGATCAAAATTATTACCAGGACAAGATGTAGTTGTTTTTGGAACAGGACCATTAGGTTTATTCTCGGTTCAGATTGCAAAAATCATGGGAGCAACTAACATAGTAATGGTTGGTTTAGAAGATGATGTTAAAGTAAGATTTGATGTAGCAAAAGAGCTAGGTGCAACACATATTGTAAACGCTTCTAAGGAAGATGTAGTTGCAAGATGTAGGGAAATCTGTGGAAGAGATAATCTTGGACTAGTAGTAGAGTGTTCAGGAGCTAATATAGCACTGCAACAGGCAATTGCTATGTTAAGACCAAATGGGGAGGTAGTACGTGTTGGTATGGGCTTCGAACCTATGAATTACTCAATTAATGATATAACAGTACATGCTATTAATATTATTGGACATATGGGATACGACACTACATCTTGGAGAAATGCATTAAGACTATTAGAAAGTGGTGCTATTAAAGTTCAACCTTTAATTACTCATAGAATAGGCTTGTCTGAGTGGGAAAAAGGGTTTGAAGCAATGGCTAATAAAGAAGCTATCAAAGTAATTATGACATATGACTGTGATTAATTAACTAATTATAAAGGGGGAGTCTTGTGAGTAGACAATTATTACTAGCACCATCTTTGGGTTGTTGTAACTTATTTAAAATGGAAGAAGAAATACGTTTTATTGATGAGCATGCAGACTTTTTGCATATGGATATTAAAGACGGGAACTATGTAAAGACCTTTGGTATCGGACCAGATTTTCTAAGGGAAATTAAAGATGTTGTAAAAAAACCAATGGATGCACACCTTATGGTAAAACACCCACAGGATTTTATAGAGGCCTGTGCTGAGGCGGGGGCGACTTATATAACCCCGCATACTGATTGTATAGAAGGGACAGCATTTATAGTCTTTAATAAAATCAAAGAATTGGGATGTAAAGCGGGAGTCGCCCTTAATCCGGCCTCACCCTTAGAAGCTATTCGCCACTACCTGCCATTATTAGATAAAGTAACAATAATGATAGTAGACGCAGGATACCCGGGGCAAAAACCAATTGTCCAAATGTACGATAAAATTAGAACACTGGTTGAGTGGAGAGAAGAAATGGGATTAGACTTCTTAATCGAAGCAGATGGTTCTATGTCAGGTGAAATATATGGTTCCTTATATGAGGCGGGAGCGGATGTTGTTGTGCTAGGGCCACCTGCCTTATGGAACCTAGATGACAATATAAGCAAGGCGTGGGATAAAATGAAAAAAGAAGTAGAAGAAGGAATAGCAAGTATAAAAGCAAAAAAACTTTAAGGGAGGATTAATTAATGAAAAATTCAGTTCAAAAACCTAACACGGGTGCAAGACTTGATCGTCTGCCGACCAATGGATGGCATTGGAGTATTTATGGAATTATATCATTTTCATTGTTAGTATGTTGGAGTAACGCTATTGGGGGATTAATGCTAGCTCAACTTACTGAAATCGGATGGACAAACCCAGATATCAGTGCAAAGTTCATATCATTAACAACAGCAGGAATGTTCTTTGGAGCATTAATTGGTGGTATCGTCGGGGATAAGCTTGGTCGCCGTAAATCATTACTCTTGTATCAAGTAATTCATATAGTATCTATGGTATTAGGAGCATTTGCACCTAATATGACATTCTTAATAGCAGTTCGTTTTATTATGGGATTCGGCCTAGGAGCATTATTAACAACATTATTTGCAGGATTTACAGAGTATATGCCAGGACGTAATAGAGGAACATGGTCCAGTAGAGCCTCTTTTATTGGAAACTGGTCATACCCAGTCTGTTCAACAATAGCTTTAGCTATTACACCAGCAATTGCAGCACCATTAAACTGGAGAGTTCAATTAATGATTCCAGCAATTTTATCCACAATTGCAACTATTATAATCTTAAAGAAATTCCCAGAGTCACCACGTTGGTTAGAAGTTCAAGGAAGATATGAAGAAGCAGAAAAGATAATGTCAGAAATTGAAGCAAGAGTTGAAGCTTCAACAGGGAAAAAGTTAGAGCCTGTTACAAATGTAGTACAAGTTGCTGAAGAGAGAAAAATTAGTTTTGGAGACCTGTTTAAGGGAGAATTATTAAAGAGGGTTATTCTTGGTTCATTTGTTTTAATCGCCATGAACGTAATACAGTATACTCTTATTAACTGGTTACCGACTATTTTCTTAACACAAGGAATTGACTTAAAAGATTCTGTTGTATTAAATACAATGAGTATGTTTGGTGCTCCATTTGGTATATTCATCGGAATGCTTATAATGGATAAGATTCCACGTAAGGTGATGGGGCCAGGCCTACTAGTAATTATGGCAGTTTTAGGATACATTTACTCATTACAAACTAGTATGGCAATGCTTACAATCATTGGGTTCTTCTTAATTACATTTGTTTATATGTATGTATGTTACGCATCAGCAGTTTATGTGCCAGAGATTTGGCCGACAGAAGCTAAGCTAAGAGGATCAGGTGTAGCAAATGCAGTAGGACGTGTAAGTGGTATTATTACACCATTTGCAGTTGCATCATTATTAACAAATGTAGGTGTTACAGGTGTGTTTTTACTTCTGGGTGCAGTGGCAATTGTTGTTGCTTTAGTAATTATTGTAATGGGTGTTGAGACAAAAGGTGAATCAGTAGAAGATATTGGTTCCGGTGCTTAATAAAATTTGAATTAATAAGGAGAGTAATATTATGAAGAATTCGAAAGCAATATTAGTAGTTCCAGGTACTATGGAAATCAAAAGTGCGGAAGTACCAGTGCCTAAGGATGATGAAGTATTATTAAAAGTTGAGTATGTAGGACTCTGCGGCTCAGATGTTCATGGTTTTGAATCAGGCCCATTTATTCCACCATCAGATCCAAACCAAGAAATTGGACTCGGGCATGAGTGTGCAGGTGTGGTTGTAGGGATTGGCTCAAAGGTTAAAAAGTTTAAAGTTGGAGACCGCGTATGTATTGAACCAGGTGTTCCATGTAAAGAATGTAGATTTTGTTTAGAAGGAAAATATAATATTTGCCCAGATGTTGACTTTATGGCAACACAACCAAATTATAGGGGGGCTTTGACAAATTATCTCTGTCACCCAGAAAGCTTTACATATAAGCTTCCTGATAATATGGATACAATGGAGGGTGCTTTAGTAGAGCCAGCAGCAGTTGGTATGCATGCCGCTAAAATGGCAGATGTAAAACCAGGTAAATCAATTGTTATATTAGGAGCAGGCTGTATTGGACTTATGACATTACAAGCATGTAAGGCAATGGGTGCTACTGATATAGTTGTAATTGATGTAATAGATAAGAGATTAGACCTAGCTAAAGAATTAGGAGCAATGGAAGTAATTAATGCTAAAGAAGAAGATACTGTTAGCCGTTGCAAGGAACTTTTGGGAGAATTAGGAGCAGATATTGTATTTGAGAGTGCTGGAACTGCAATAACAGCAAAACAAACTACCCAGTTAGTAGTGCGTGGTGGGAAAATAATGATTGTAGGGACAATTGCAGGTGAAACACCAATAGAATTCCTAAAAATCAATCGTGAAGTTAGTATACAGACCGCCTTCCGTTATGCTAATGACTACCAAAATACAATCCAAGCCATTTCAAAGGGTGGATTTGATGTTAAGTCAATGGTAACACATGTGTATGATTACAAGGATGTCCAACAGGCATTTGAAGAATCACTTAGTAACAAAGAAGATATTATTAAAGCAGTTATAAAAATAGACTAGTAATAGAATAGGAGAAAAAGCATGTTAGCAAATATAAAGTATTGGGAAAATAAAGCCTTAGAAGGTAAATATGCAATTCCACATTTTAATGTATGGAACGCAGAAATGCTTATGGGAGTAATAGATGCAGCAGAAGAAGCTAAAGCACCAGTTATTATTTCTTTTGGTACAGGATTTACAGGAAACACATCATTTGAGGATTTTAGCCACATGATGGTATCTATGGCCGAAAAAGCAACAGTTCCAGTTATTACACACTGGGATCATGGGCGTAGCATGGAAATTTTATTAAATGCATATAATCACGGAATGAATTCTGTTATGAGAGATGCATCCGCATTTGATTTAGAAGAAAATATCCGTCTTACTAAAGAAATAGTGGATTTCTTCCACCCGTTAGGTGTTCCAGTAGAAGCAGAACTTGGACATGTTGGTAATGAGACGATTTATGAAGAAGCATTAGGCGAATACCAATATACAAACCCTGATGAAGCTGCTGAGTTTGTAAGAAGAACAGGATGTGATTCACTAGCAGTTGCTATTGGAAATCAACACGGTGTATACAGTTCAGAGCCACAGTTAAACCTAGATGTAATTAGAAAAGTAAGAGAAGTAGTAGATATACCACTAGTTTTACACGGGGCATCAGGTATTAGTGATGAAGACATTAAAAAGGCTATATCTCTTGGAATTGCAAAAATAAACATTCATACTGAACTTTGCCAAGCAGCAATGGATGCAATTAGAGACAATACAGATGATGACTTTTTAGCAATACAACGTAAGGTAAGAACGGCTATTAAAGAACGTGCTCTTGAAAAGATTGAGTTATTCGGTGCAAAAGGAAAGGCGGAATAATCTTGAAAAAAACCCTGGACATTATTTGCGTTGGGGCTGCAGTAGTAGATATACCACTACAGCCAGTAGGCAAAAGAATATTTGAAATTGAATCATATCCATTAGAAAAAATTGCAATGACAATAGGCGGAGATGCTATTAACGAGGCAATTATTATTTCTAGACTTGGATATAAAACGGCATTAATGAGCCAGGTAGGAAAAGATGCTCCTGGTCAATTTATTAAAGAAGCTTGTATCAAAAACAATGTAGATATAGCAAGCCTAAATACTGTTGAAAATATTGATACTTCAATTAACGTGGGCCTGGTTACAGACGACGGAGAGCGTACATTTGTAACTAATAGAAATGGCAGCCTATGGAAAACTAACATTGATGATGTTGATTTCACACGATTTAAAGATGCAAGATTATTATCTTTAGCTAGTATATTTAACAATCCTCTACTTGATGGATCTGCATTAGTTAGGATTTTCAAGGAGGCTAAAGAGAATGATATGATTCTTTGTGCTGACATGATTAAACCTAGACTAGGAGAAACTCTTGAGGATATTAAAGAGGCTCTGGGCTACCTTGATTATTTCTTCCCAAATTATGAAGAAGCCTGTTTATTAACAGGGGAGACAGAACTAGAGGGAATTGCAGATAGCCTATTAGAATGTGGGGTTAAAAATGTTGTTATAAAGATTGGAAAAAAAGGATGCTTCATTAAAAATAGTGACGGTATAATGGAAGTCCCAGCATGTAAGGGGATAGATGCAATCGACACCATTGGAGCTGGAGATAACTTTGTATCAGGATTTATAACAGCTATACTAGATGGTAAGAACATTAAGGAATGTGCGCAATTTGCTAACTGCACAGCTGCAATTGCAGTACAAAGTTTAGGCGCAACTACGGGTGTTCAGTCTAGGGCACAAGTAGAAGAACAACTAAAGAAATATTTAGCTGATTTGCAAGCATAGATAATAAGTATTTAATAGATTCAGGAGGATTTAGAATGAAGAGAATAAAGTTAGGGAATACTGGTGTTTCAGTGTCACAAATTGGGCTTGGTACATGGGCTATAGGTGGAGGACCTGCTTGGGGTGGAGATAAAGATTCACAAATGTCTATTAACACTATTCAAGAGGCACCTAAATTAGGAATTAATCTAATTGATACTGCGCCAGGATATAATTTTGGAAATAGTGAAGTAATCGTGGGTGAAGCAATCAAAGGGCTTAACCGTGAAGATGTAGTTATTATTACAAAATGTGGTATCGTATGGAAAAGAGAAGGAAGTTTATTTAATAAAGTAGGAGATACACAATTATATAAAAACCTTTCTAAAGAATCCATCCGTGAGGAAATTGTAGATAGTTTAGAAAGACTAGGTGTTGATTATATCGATGTGTATATGACGCACTGGCAATCAGTTGAGCCATTCCTTACTCCTATTGCTGAAACTATGGAAGTACTTAATGAGCTTAAAAAAGAAGGCCTAATTAAGGCAATAGGTGCGGCTAATATTACGCCAGACCAAATCAAAGAATATTTAAAATATGGTGATTTAGATATTGTACAAGGTAAATACTCTATCTTAGATAGGGATATAGAAAATAATTTAATGCAAGTATGTAAAGAAAACAATATTATCTTACAGGCATACTCGCCTTTAGAACAAGGATTATTAACGGGTACATTCCCAAGAGATTATGTGCCAGTAGGTGCTCAATGTAATAAAAAGTGGTTCCAACCAGAAGAAATGCAAAAAGCTATGGATATGATGGAAAAGTGGAAACCATTAACAGAGAAATACAACTGTAGTATTCCTACACTAGCTATCGCATGGATTATCGCACAGGGAGACTTCATTAGTGTACTAAACGGTGCATCAACTGTTGATGAGCTTAGGGAAAATGCAAAAGCAATGGAAATAAAAATAAGCAAGGAAGATCTTTTACTTATGAGACAGTTGGCAGAAGAAGCCGATAAGTAGAAGAAATATAGATATAAAAATCTGTTTTCACAAGTAAAATACTTAGAAAGCAGATTTTTTATACTAAATAGTCATTATTTCACAATAAAAGGGTTATGTTTGATATAATGATATTGGAAAATATATCTATGGAAATGAATGGGTGATACAATGGCGAAAAAAAGCAGGCAGGAATTAATCAAGCAACTTGTTTTAGATAATAGTAAAGTAACAGTTTCTGATTTAAGTACACAGTTTGAGGTAACAGAAGAAACTATTAGGCGAGATTTAGAAAAATTAGAGAATGAAGGATTTTTGACTAGAACATATGGAGGCGCAGTGTTAAATGTAGAAAATAGTATTGATGGAATACATTTCTACAAAAGAACTATTACAAACCATGAGGCAAAGAAAACAATTGCTGCTAAGGCAGTAAAATTATTAGATAAAAAGACTACAGTGGCTGCAGATTCCAGCTCTACTGTACTAGAGACATTAAAATTATTAAAAAATAATAGCAATCTAACAGTGCTAACAAATTCAACAGAGGCAGTAAGGGAACTAAGTCAGTCAAATTTGACAGTTATATCAACGGGCGGAATACTTAATAAAAATGCCCTATCTTTACAGGGGGCAATTACAAAAGCAACAATCAAGAACTATATATATGATGTTGTACTCTTAAGTTGCAAAGGACTTGATATGGAATTAGGGGCACTAGACTCTAATGAAGCAGAGGCAGAATCAAAGCACGAAATGTTAAAGCATGCTAATGAAGTAGTGTTTTTGGTAGACCAAAGTAAATTTGATAAGACGGCATTTTTAAAGTTATCAGACTTTAAATATATTGACTACATCGTAACAGACAAAAAACCGAGTGATGAATGGATTAAATTCCTAGAATCAAAAGATGTAAAGTTAATTTATTAGATGAGATTATAAAAGAAAGTTTTTGGGATTAAGTAAAAACTTTCTTTTCTTATACAATACTAAATAAGACAAAATTGGGGGTTTGAAAAATGCAGGGCAAACCAAAATATCATGTGAAATTATTTTTAGTAACCATTGTTATAGTTTTGACAGTGGTAGGGTGTAATAATTATAATACTGCAGAACAATCAGCCGATACGCAGACCATAAAACATGGAAATACACACAATGGTGATACAATAAAGATTGGTGTACTGTTGCCTATGAGTGGTGCACAATCAAAAGCAGGACAAGAAGTTAAGGCGGCAATGAATATGTTTGTAGATATCATTAATGAAAAAAGGACAGATATAGACATCCCCCTAGCTGCAAACGAAGGCTTGCAAGGCCTAGGGGGAAAGAAAATAGAATTAGTATATGGAGATTTAAAAACTGCTGATACGGCATTATCGGAAGCAGAGAGACTAATCACTTCAGAGGGAGTGGTAGGCATTGTAGGATTATTTAGTAGTGCTAATACCAAGACAGCAGCCGTGTCCACAGAAAAATATGGAGTACCTTTGATATCAGAAGGTACATCTCCAAGTCTTACTGAGAAAGGATATAAATACTTCTTCCGTGTATTTCCAGATGATAGTATATATGTGGATGATACTTTCAATTACCTTGTAGAGTTAAACGAAACAGGACAGGCAGATATTAAGACGGTGGCATTTGTTTCGGAGGATACTGAATTTGGTAAAAATATAGCAGAACTTGAGATGGAATCAGCGAAAAAATATGGATTTGAGGTTGTAGAGAATATCACTTATAGCTCTAATGCCACAAACTTAATTAGTGAATCATTAAAACTAAAAAAATCAGATCCAGATGTAGTTATGATGTCATCCTATATATCAGATGTAATTTTATATATTAAAACCTTTAAACAGCTGAACTATATGCCTAAGATGGTAATGGGGCAAAGAGGAGGATTTATGGTAAGTGAACTATTTACTGCACTTGGTGATGATGCTGAAGGATTAGCTTCTACCAGTGCATGGGCGCTAGACCTACAAATACCCTTAGTGAAGCAATTGGGTGATTTATACAAAGATGAATATTCTGGCGGAGTAGAAATGATTGCAGATGTCTTAAAATGTGCTACAGATTTATATGTATTATCTCTGGCCATAGATCAGGCAGGATCTACAGATGCAGATGATATAAAAGAGGCCATGCTTAATTTGCAATACCCAGATGATAAATTATTTATAGCAGGTACAGGATTTGATTTTAATGAAGTAGGCCAAAATACTGCAGCGAGTGCATTAATTAGCCAAATAAAAGACGGTAAATACCATACAGTTTATCCAGCGGATGCAAGGGCATATGAGGGACTATTTCCTTTGCCTAGTTGGGATGAGAGGTAGAAAGGAGTGTAGCAATGATAATTCAGGTGCTTTTTGAAGGAATTGTAATTGGGTCAATGCTTGCGCTAATAGCAATGGGAATTGCGTTAATATGGGGAGTTATGAACGTGCTTAGTTTTACACAAGGTGAGTTTTTGATGATAGGTATGTATGTAACCTACTATTTAAATAGCAAGTTTGGAATGGATCCTATTGTTGCAATACCATTTACAGGTATCATAATGTTTGGCGTAGGAGTTATTATATATAAAACTTTAATAAAAAGAGCCTTAAAAGGACCAGTACTATCCCAAAGGCTTATTACCTTTGCCTTGAGCATGGTTTTTGTAAATGGAATGTTAATGTTAGCAACTAGCGAATTTAGAACTATTCAAAACGTGATGTTTTCAGGTACTTTTGATTTTGGATTTCTGGTAGTTAGTAAAGAAAAGTTGGTACCTTTAATTGTCTCCATTATAGTTACAGCAGCCTTATTTGCATTTATGAACTGGACTAATATGGGTAAAGCAATCAGAGCAACAGCCATGGACAAAGAGGCGGCAGAAATAGTTGGTATTAATACTGAACTTTCATATACATTGGCCTTTGGGATTTCAAGCGCAATTGCAGGAATAGCAGGCTGTGTATTATCTTATTATTACTATATAACACCTACCTCGGGAGTATCATTTTTGTTATTTGGGCTTATAGCAGTGGCTTTAGGAGGGTTTGGGAGTATTTTTGGTGCCTATATAGGTGGAATTTTAATAGGAATTGTAGATGTTTTTGCAGGCGTCTATGTTAATACAGCATTTAAATATGTAGCAGTATCCGTAATATTTATGTTAGTAGTATCATTTAAACCAAAGGGACTATTCGGTAAATAAATTAGTATAGAGGTGGTGAGGGAAGAGATGAAGAATTTTATATATACAAATAAAAATTTTATGGCAAAATTATTAATTGGACTGCTTGTGGCAATCGTACTTCCTTTATTTATCCGGGTACCATTTGCACTTCATGTTATGACCTTGATTTGTATTTGGGCCATAATGGGAATGGGATGGAACTTCATTGGGGGATACGCAGGTCAAATATCCAATGGTCATGCCCTATTTTATGGGATTGGAGCATATGCATGTGCAATGGGCATGAAAAATCACTCCATGAGCCCTTGGATTTCAATGTGGATAGGCGTACTAATTTCAGTAGGAGTCGCATTTATATTAGGGACCCCATTGTTTCGTTTAAGAGGACATTACTTTGCAGTAGCAACAATGGCTATTGTTGAATGTGGGCGTATTATATTTTTGAATTGGAATTACGTTGGAGGGGCAACAGGTGTTGACTTTCTGGATCAATCAAGGCCTAGTTGGTATACTATGCAATTTGCATCAAAATACTCATATTACTATATATATTTAGTATTTGTAGTTTTAATATTGCTTATTACAAAGGTGCTGGATAAATCCAAGTTTGGTTATTACCTAAGGGCGATAAAAGCTAATGAAATTTCAGCCCAAAGTGTAGGAATTAACACATCAAAATATAAACTATTGGCATTTATGTTAAGTGCAGGGATAGTCAGTATAGCGGGAAGTTTGTATGCTAGTTATCTTCAGTATATAGACCCCATGGTTGTAATGCCTTTAAATATCTCAATGATGATTTGTTTGGTAACAGTTATGGGAGGAATAGGGACAGTTATTGGACCAATAGTTGGTGCAATTGTGCTAACAGTAATTTCAGAATATACAAGGGTCACATTCTCATTAACTAGTGGTTTTGATTTATTTCTATACGGTATTATGGTAATATTTATAGTTTTATTCCTGCCTAATGGATTGGTTTCACTATTTAAAAAAGAGAAGCCTGCTAGAATATTAACACCTCTAGAAATGGAGGGGGAAATTTAGATGAAGGTAATATTAGAGATTAAAAATGCAAGCAAAAAGTTTGTTGGCCTTGTTGCCAATGAGGATGTTAGCTTTTCGGTGAATAAGGGCGAAATAATTGGAGTTGTTGGGCCCAATGGTGCTGGGAAAACAACATTATTTAACTCCATTAGTGGAGCGCATACCTTAACATCAGGGAATATTATTTTTAACGGTATAGATATTACTAGGAAAAAATCCTATGAAATTTGTAAACTAGGCGTAGGGAGAACTTTTCAAATACCACAGGCACTCAGTGATATGAATGTATTTGAAAACGTGCTAGTTGCCGCATTAAATAGGCATAATGATGTTATGGAAGCAAGGGAATACACTGCTAAGGTGATTGGAATGTGTGGGCTTGGAGCCTTCATTGAAATGCCAGCTGGCAAATTAAATGTTATGCAGAAAAAAAGATTGGAAATTGCTAGGGCCCTAGCTACAGAACCAGAGCTTTTATTGTTAGATGAAACTATGGCGGGACTTACTGGAGCGGAACGAACAGAGGCTATTAATTTAATTAGGCGTATTAGGACCTCAGGAATTACCATATTAATGATTGAACACGTTATGGAGGTAGTTATGACTGTTTCTGATCGGGTTATTGTTCTTAACTCAGGTAAACTATTAGCCGAGGGAACTCCCGCAGAAGTAACGTCTAATCAAGAGGTAATTAATGCTTATTTAGGAGGGAAAACATTTTGAATATGCTAGTGGTGAAAGATCTATGTGCTGGTTATGATGGGACTCCTATTGTAAATAAACTATCATTTGAAGTAGAAAAAGGTAAAATAGTAGCTTTATTAGGTTCTAATGGAGTGGGGAAGACAACAGCTCTTAGAAGTATTGTTGGAAGAGTAAAACCTACAAGTGGAGATGTTATTTACGAAGGGAAATCTATAAATAATGTTCCAGTCCATAAAATGGTTGAATTAGGAATTGCCATGGTCCCCGAAGGAAGGCATTTGTTTGGGAAAATGTCGGTATCAGATAATTTGAAAATGGGTGCCTACCGTGTGAAAGATAAAAAAGCTACAAAACAAAAATTAGAAGAAATTTATGATATATTTCCTAGGATAAAGGAAAGGGGTAGTCAACTGGCTGAAACTTTATCAGGTGGTGAGCAACAAATGGTAGCTATTGCAAGGGGCTTAATGGGCCAACCAAGACTATTAATACTTGATGAGCCGTCCCTTGGTATTGCGCCCAAGCTTGTTGAAGAAATGTTTGAGTTTATCAAGGGTATTAATAAAATGGGTATGACCATTATTATAGTAGAACAAAATGTAGTTGACACATTACAGTTTTCAGATTATGCATACCTGATTAGCAATGGTCAAAATATTTTGGAGGGCACAGGACAAGAATTACTTCAAGATGAAAGGGTTAAGGAAATATACTTGGGTATCGTATAGATGATTTATCCCATCTTTTTTAATATGATACATGTATTGTGGTGGATGCATACTTTTAACCAGAACCATGTGTGTTAAAAGGTATACATCTACCACTTTTTGGTTTGGAATAAGGATAAAATATGATATACTAAATGATGAAAAACAATTTGCGTAAAATAATTTATAGTAAGGAACAAGGTAAGGCCAAGTCATAGGAGGGAATATGGAAGAAAACTTACGAATTAAAACAAAATTAAGATTTAAAGATGGGCTAAGATATAATCTATATATCGCCTACAATACAACCCTAAACTATATATTTTTTGTACTAAGTATTGTCAGCATGGGGATGTTTATCTATAATATGATAACTTCACCTGAGTCACTAGATGTAAGGTTTACACAATCCTTTATGCTGCTAATACCGCCTTTTATCTTCTTTGTAAATATACCAGTTAAAGTATGGAAGGCTACGGTTACCTTGCTTGAAAATCCTGTCCTAAAGGATGAAGTGATATATATTTTTAGTAAAGAAAACATAGTGCTTGAAACTTCACAAGGGGAAGCAGATGTCAGCTGGGATAATTATGTGCGTATTGTAGAAACTAAACATGATTTCAGATTATTTATGGATAAGGTACAAGCCCAAATTATACCTAAATATCAAATGGAAAAGAATCAGGTAGAGAAACTTCGTAGCATTATTAAGGAAGCAGTAAATCCACAAATATTAAAAGAAAAAAATCTTAGATTAAAGTAGAAAGAGGAAAAAACTTGCGTTATTTATTTCATTTATCAACGGTTCCTAAATATTTTGAGTGGTTTAACAATGATTGGGAAGAAATTCAAGAATTTGCAAAGAAACATAAAATGGATGGCATTGAAATCATGGTTCACAATGACTATGATATTGAGAAGGTACCACCTAACTTTGCCTATGGAATGCATTTAAGATTTTGGCCCATGTGGCTTGATTTTTGGAACGGAGATACAAAGGCAGTGGAAGAGACTGTGGGGTGCAGTAAGCAGGTAGAGGAACTATACGGTGGACTTGACCCTAAGTGCCTTGTAGAGCAGTATAAGGAGCAGTATGATATAGCAAAGGCGCTAAAAGTTAAATATATGGTATTCCATGTTAGCCATGTTATAACAGAAGATACATTTAAATGGAAATACAACTATACAGATAAAGAGATACTAGAGGCAACTATAGATCTTGTTAATCAGGCATTTCCGGCAGACGAAGAAGGGCCTATGCTATTATTCGAAAATCTATGGTGGCCAGGACTTACATATTGTGACCCAGAGCTAACCAAGTGGTTTATTGGGCAAATAAATTATAAAAATAAAGGTTATCTATTAGATACTTCTCATTTAATCTTAACCAACCCAGAAATATGGAATGAAAATCAAGCTGTAGATTATATGAGGAAAATAGTAAGGGACCTAGGGGAATGTGCTTCTTATATTAAAGGGATGCATATTAATAAAACATTACCAAGGAATTACATGAGACAAAATCATTTATATAAATTAGAAAGTTACAAGCGAGCAGCAAAACCATGGCAAAAGACTGGAATATTAAAAAAGCATATAGCTAGCTTAGATGTTCATAAACCCTTTGATCATCCGGCTATTATAAAACTTATTGAAGATATTAAGCCAGAGTTTTGTGTGTTTGAGGTAACACCACAAGCAAGACATGAATTGGCTCATTACCTAAACCTGCAAAACAAGGCTTTGGGAAGAATTTAATAATATTAATGGGGGGTATATGCTATTATCCATACTGGCAACTGACGTTGCAAGGTATTGATAATAGCATATACCCCCCCCTCTTACGACTTTGTTTAAACCTTATACTGGCAACTGACGTTGCAAGGTATTGATAATAGCATATACCCCCCTTTCTTACGAATTTGCAAAGTATTGAGCCAATATTAATGAATTGTTAAATAATAAGAATAAATGGCTAGGCTTGACAAATGGAAATTAATATCCTATAATAAATTTGTAACAAGTAGTTAACAAGTGCAAAACAATAAATCTTATAGGTGTTATTACATAGGAGGAATAAAATTGAGAATTAATAAAAAAGGAATTCTACTAATGAGTGTAGTAGGTTCATTACTATTTGGAAGAAATATATATGCACAGACATATGCAAGTGTAAATACGGATGTATTGAATGTAAGACAGGGGCCAATGAAAGAGGCGGCTATTTCTGAGGTGTATAGGAAAGATAATGTAGTGAAAATCATAGCTGAAGAAGCAAATGGTTGGTATGCAATCGAAAATAAAAATGGAAAAACATCTTATGTAAGTAGTGAATATGTAGATGTATTTAAAATAAAGGCAAAAGTAAATGCCAACTCTGTTAACAGCAGAACTTTCCCTACGATGACTTCAGCCATTAATAGACAGTTTAATAAAGGGCAAGATATTTCTGTATTTTATAGAGTAGGAGATTGGTATTATGTAAGTTTAAATACAGAGGATTCATATGGATTTATTCATGAAAAATATGTAGATAGTGAATTTTTACATTTGGCACCAATAAAAAATATTGCAGATGTAAAAGAAATAAAGGTGGAGGCTGCTAAGACTCCTAAAACATCTAAGGGTGAGGAAGTTGCAAATTATGCTAAGCAGTTCATAGGTAATCCATATAGATATGGTGGTACTAGCCTAACAAAAGGGGCAGACTGCTCAGGATTTACTCAGCAGATTATGAAAAAAGCAGGAGTATCACTACAAAGAAGTTCTACTGCCCAGTACTCAAGCAATGGAGTAAAGGTGAGTGCTAATAATTTACAACCAGGTGATTTGTTATTTTATGGTTACGGCGGAAAGGTATCACATGTAGGTGTTTATGTAGGTGATAAAAAAATGGTTCATGCAAGTAGTGCTAAGACAGGAATTATAATGAGCAATGCCTTTAGGACAAGTGGGAAGCCACTTATAGGCGCTAAAAGAGTTATCTAATACTACCTTCCCCCGGGTACATGCATGATATCCAATACACACAACGACCTGTTGTAAAAGTGTTGGATATCATACATGTACCCTTTTTTATTGAGGCATCACCTAACCTTGCGTGATAAGTCTATAATTTTATTATCGGTATAGAGTGTTTTTATTTCTAGGTTATTTACAGATAGTTGTAGATTATCTAGTCTTTCAGTAGTAGATGTTTGGAATTCAGTAAGCCTAGCTGTTTGATCATATATAATATTTAATTTATCTTCAATGCGGATTTGTCCTTCTTGCAATTCTTTGATATCTGTCCTTATTCCATTAAACTGTTCATCAACCCTACTAAACTGTTCATCAACTCTTGCGAAGCCTTGTTGCATTTCGCCGTACATCTTACTCATAAGTTCAAATAACTTATCATTTTCCATACAAATCATCCTTTCTATAATTAATAGTATTTCCAATAAGTAAAGCATTTATATCTTAATATATTTATTATCAATCCAGTATTACAAGAATTGTATCATTAAAAATTCTGTGTTTCTAATTATAACATAATTAGAGTATCTTGTGCAAAGCATAATCTATAGTAGTAATACCCAATTTTAAATATGTAAAATTTCCGTATTAAGTTGCAATTAAGGTAAAAAACGGTATAATAATATAAAAGGTAGTTAGGAGGGATTTATATGACGCAAGAAGAGATAAAAGTATGGATTGATTATGTAAAAGATAAAGATGAAAACTGGCCCAATATATTAGATGATGAGGACCATATGGCACATTGGATGGGAAGACTATATTTAGGCAGGAGGTTATTCAAGGAATATAAAGAATACGAAGCAGCCTATAATATTTTAAAAGAAATATACCTAGATAATGAGATTAGACATAATAGAGACTTATTTGGTAGTTATGAAGATTATATTGAAGAAAAGGTTGATTTTTTTAAAGATATGGCAGAGCTAACTTATATAGTAACGAAGGAAGCGGCTAGAAGCATTCCTTTCATAGATGAAGCCCTTATTATGCTAGATGGATCAGAAAGTGTAGGACCTTATGTGGATTATAAGGAATTTGAAAAGCTTAAACAAGATTACATCGAAAAATCAAAATAAGAATAATAAAAATACCAGCAAATCTAATGATATTTATCAAGACTTGCTGGTATTTTATATTGATGACTTGTAAATAATAATGGAGACGATGGGATTTGAACCCACGACCCCCTGTCTGCCAGACAGGTGCGCT
>CAYUEJ010000003.1:0-24077 GCA_964442565.1 uncultured Candidatus Epulonipiscium sp. | reverse complement strand
CCAGAGATTCGTACAGGTGCTTTTAAGGATAATGCTGAGATTAAGCTTAACCTAGGGGATACATTTACTTTAACTACAGAAGAGATTGAAGGGGACAAAGATAGGGTAAGTGTAACTTACAAAAACCTTCCTTATGATCTTCAAAGGGGAAGCCGTGTTCTTATAGATGATGGGTTAATTGAGCTGAGGGTTAAAAACCTAACGGATACAGAAGTTGAATGTATAGTTGAAAACCCTGGGGTAATCAGTTCTCGTAAAGGTATTAATATACCAGATGTATTTGTAAATCTTCCAGCCCTTACAGAGAAAGATATAGAAGATATAAAATTTGGTATTACTGCTGGATTTGATTTTATTGCTGTATCCTTTGTTAGAAACGCAGCAGACTTACTTAAAATTCGTCAAATACTTGAAGAAAATAATGGTTCACACCTTAATATTATAGCCAAGATTGAAAACCGTGATGGAGTTGAGAATATCGATGAAATCCTTCAAGTTGCAGACGCTATAATGGTTGCACGTGGAGACCTAGGTGTTGAGATTCCACCAGAAGAAGTGCCAATAGTTCAGAAATACCTAATCGAAAAAGCTAATGCCAAAGGCAGAGTAGTTATTACAGCTACACAAATGCTAGATTCAATGATTAGAAACCCACGTCCTACAAGAGCGGAAGCTAGTGACGTTGCAAATGCTATTTTTGATGGTACATCTGCAATTATGTTATCAGGGGAAACAGCTCAAGGGGACTACCCATTAGAGGCAATCCAGATGATGTCACGTATAGCAGAAAGCGCAGAAAGTGCATCTCAGTATAATGAACCTATTAACGAAAAAGCAATGGAAATAAGCATCACTAATGCTATTAGCCATGCGACTTGCAGAACGGCAGAAGAACTAGAAGCAGCAAGTATCATAACTATAACTAAATCAGGCTACACTGCTTATGCAGTATCTAAATACAAGCCACATTGCCCAGTTATTGCATGTACAACAGATGAGCGTGTACTAAATCAGCTTAATTTAGCATGGGGATGCTGGCCAGTATTAATTGAAGATAAAGCAACAACCGATGAAATTTTTGAAACTGCCATTACTAGGGCAGAAGAACTTGGATTAGCTAAGCAAGGAGACTTGGTTGTTATTACAGCAGGTGCTCCTGTGGGAGTATCAGGTACAACTAACGTGCTAAGAGTTCAACACGTGGGAAACGTGCTTACCAAAGGTAGTGGTTTTGGTAAAAAAATAGTAACAGGAAAATCAAGTGTTGTTAAAGTATTAGCTGAGGCAGATAAATATTTTAAGAACGGAAGCATTTTAGTTACAACGAAGACAGATAATTCACTTTTACCATATATGAAGCGTGCAAGTGGTATTATAGTAGAAGATGATTCGCCAGAAGAGACAAACCATGCAGTAATAGTGGCACGGGCCCTTGATATACCAGTTATAACAGGTGCAAGGAACGCAACAGAGCATATACATCATAATACTCTTATAACAATAGATAGTAACCAAGGATACATCTTTAGTGGTGAACCTGTAAAAAAACCAGCTAAGTAATATAAGAATGGGAGGATGGGTTATACGCAATACACACGCCTTAACGGTGCAAAAGTATTGCTTTATAACCTATCCTCCCATTATATTTATCTCTGGTAAAAAAATCTGCTTTCCTGACGAACAATAGTTATGGCAAATAGGTCCTTTTTGGGGCTTTTCAACGTGAGTTGTCTGCCTCAAAAAGGACCTATCTGCTACTTTATTATTCTTGTTCGAATTGATCTTTGCCTACTCCGCAAAGTGGACAAACCCATTCTTCAGGAACATTCTCAAATGATGTACCTGGCTCAACGCCGTTATCTGGATCACCATCTGCAGGAACATATACATATCCACATACTAAGCATACCCAATTTTCCATAATTTATCTCTCCTTTTGTTTTGATTTATATTATAATCTGTCTTAAGACATATTATAAACTGAAATATAGTTTTTATGCAATAAGTTCTTTGGCTTCCTCTAAGGTTTTTGTACCAAGACTTTTAGTAAGGCGTGTCCCTTGTGAAATATCACCTATAAGGATAGCACCTATTAATATATTATCCCTAGCAAATAACTTTTTAAAAAATCTATTGTCAGGGTCTATAATAGCCTCTGTTTTAATATCATCTCCAGTAGGGATTTCACCTATGGAAAAGATTCTAGTATCAAAAGCGGTTAACATTGTTGTTGTAAATACTGGTTTATAGGATGCCTCTTGATTTGCTATATTAGCACCGGCAACCTTGCCCATTTCCATAGCAGGAAGCCATAAGCCAGAAGAGTTGTATTCATTCTCGGCAACGTCGCCAGCTGCGTAAATATTTGGGATATTAGTTCTCATATTATTATCAACAATAATTCCTCTATTAGTTAAAATATTGGTATCCTTAACTAAGGCTATGTTAGGAAGTGCACCAACTGAAAATATAAGTAAATCACAAGGATAATCTGCACCATCGGAGCATTTAACGCCAATAATAGAACCATCTTCTTCTAATATACTTTGAGCGGCGCAGCCACAAGTTATATCCGTACCTAGCCCATTAATATGCTTAGATAAGAAATCAGATGCCTGGTTATCTAGTTGTTTAGGAAGTACATGTGGTGCAAACTCCATTAATGTTACATCGATATTTTGCTGTTGTAGTTCCCAGGCTGCTTCTATTCCTAAAAGCCCGCTACCTACAACTATGGCTTTCTTTACACGAGGCAATATGTTGCGTAGCTTAGTTATATCATTATAATCACGAATAGATATAACACCATCTATATCTGTTGCATTAGGTATAGGTATAAAATTACTTGAACCTGTTGCTATAAGTAGCTGGGTATAGCTATAAGAATCTCCATTGGTTGAAACAACTATATTATCTTCTGGTATAACCTTAGATATCTCTGTGCCTAAGACCAGATTTATATTATTTTCTTCGTACCATGACCTAGGAGCTAAATAAAATCTTGATTTATCAGGTTCTTGGCCTATAGCACGTGAAAGCATAGGTCTGTAATAAGGCAAATAAGCTTCCGAGCTTATAATAGTAATATTTGCTAGCAAATCATTTTTCAGAATAGCATTAGCTGCTTCTTTTGCAGCGATACAACCACCGACTATTACAATATTATTTTGAACTTCCACACAAACACCTCCATATTTACCTATTATACAGTAAAAACCTAAAAAAGAAAACTAGGTATAGCAAAAACCGACAATATTGCCTCAAATACAGTTTAGATAATAAAAACTTAATATGCTATAATCATAAAAAAGGGTATAATATGTTATAACACATTTATAGTAAGGATAGTATAAAAGAGGGGTAACAAAAATGAAACAAAAAGTAAGTTTAGGGCCAGCAAGAATATTAGTAATAGGCTTTCTAATAGTGATAATAATAGGCTCCCTCCTATTATCATTGCCAATAGCAAGTAATAATAATCAAAGTATATCATATTTAGATGCCTTATTTACCGCAACATCAGCAGTATGTGTAACGGGGCTTATTGTGGTCAACACCTATGCCCATTGGAGCTTGTTTGGTAAAATAGTCATTATATCGCTTATCCAAATAGGTGGGCTTGGATTTATGACTTTGGTTAGTATGCTTTTTGTACTATTAGGTAAAAAAATCACTTTAAAAGATAGATTAATTATGCAGGAGGCTTTAGGTAGAGATACAACTGCAGGGGTTGTTAAGTTTACTAAAACAATTGTAAAAGGAACCTTATTGGTAGAGGGGATTGGGGCACTTTTATTATCGCTTAAATTTATACCAGAATACGGTTTTTTAAAAGGGGCTTGGTATTCTGTTTTTCACTCTATATCAGGATTTTGTAATGCAGGATTTGATATTGTTGGAGATTCTAGCCTATCACCTTATGTAGGCAGTCCTATTATAAACTTTACCATATCAGGGCTTATAATTTTGGGTGGTTTAGGGTTTGGTGTATGGATGGATATAATACATGGTGTGAAGTCAAAGATGAAGATGAACAAAAGATTTACATGGAAACAAGCATTTGATAAGCTAGCACTCCATACGAAATTAGTCCTTACAATTACCTTATATTTAATTGTAGGCGGTTTTTTATTCTTTTTAATAGCAGAGTTTAACAATCCTGGCACACTAGGAGGACTTCCGCTTGCTGATAAGATATTCGCTGCCTTTTTTCAGTCGGTATCGCCAAGAACCGCAGGTTTTAATACGATTGACTTAAATGCAATGAAAGATTCATCTAAATTTATGATGATAATTTTAATGTTTATAGGTGGGTCGCCGGCAGGAACTGCAGGTGGGATTAAAACTATTGCAGCCGGGATTCTAGTCTTATGTACCATATCTACTGTCAAAGGAAAGGAATCCATAGAGGCATTCCAAAGGAAAATACCTTTAAAGGCAATTTTAAGGGCCTTAGCAGTAATTATGATTGCACTTGCAGTAGTCTTGGGAATTACAATTATTCTCTCATTTACAGAGGATGCACAGTTTATTGACCTTTTATTTGAGGCAGTATCGGGATTTGCTACAGTAGGATCAACACTAGGTATTACACCGAATTTATCAGTTATAGGAAAAGGAATAATAATAATAGATATGTTTATAGGAAGGCTTGGCCCGGTTACTATGGTTGTGGCCATAATGGTTAAACAAGGAAATAGTAAAAATGCAATTCAGTATCCAGAGGAAAAAATAATAGTATAAAAGGAGAATAATTATGCTAAAAAATAAGCAATTCGTAGTAATAGGCTTAGGCCGTTTTGGGGTTAGTGTTGCAACAACGCTGGCAGAATCAGGTTATGAAGTTATGGCCATAGATATCAATGAGGAAGTTATTCAGGAGATATCATCAGTTGTAACCCATGCAGTCCAGGCAGATGTTACAGATGTTGATACCTTAAATTCATTAGGTATAAGAAATTTTGATATAGCTATAGTTGCTATAGGGCGTGATATTCAGTCAAGTATAATGGTTACACTATTGCTTAAAGAGATGGGAATACAATATGTAGTTGCAAAAGCAAGTAGTGATCTTCATGAGAAAGTATTACAAAAACTAGGGGCAGATAAGATTATCTCACCTGAGCAGGATATGGGGGTGAGAATTGCAAATAGTTTAATATCAGGAAGTATTGTAGAGCATATTCAGCTATCACCAGAGTATAGCATAGTGGAGATTGTTTCTTTACCAGCGTGGAATGGTAAAACAATCAGGGAAATTAATATGAGGGCCGCATATGGTATTAATGTAATTGCTATAGAAAGAGATAAGGAAATTTCAATCACGCCAGGTCCAGATTTTTTATTACTAAAAAATGATATCTTGGTTGTAGTTGGGGCTAATAAGAAAATAGAGCAATTTAGTTAAACAAGTATAATTATAGTAAAGGTGTGTCATAATGATTACAAGTAACCAAAATCCACTTATAAAAGAACTACAACTTCTTCAAAAGAAGAAAAAAGAGAGAAATAACCAACAAGTATTTATTGTTGAGGGTCTTAGGGCTGTTAGGGAAATACCAACTAACTGGAATATACATAAATATGTTGTAGCTAAGAGCCTTATTTCACAAATTGATAAAATTATTATAAATAAGAATGCCCCTTTTATAGAAGTATCAGATAGTGTATTTGAGGCTATTTCAGATACAAAAACGCCACAGGGAATATTAGCAGTGGTTTCCCAGCTAGATTATAAATTAGAAGATATTATTCAAAAAGATAAGGGTTTTTTTATTGTAGCAGATCTTATTAATGACCCAGGTAACCTTGGGACATTAATAAGAACAGCCCATGCAAGTAATGCAGATGGAATATTTTTATCTAGGGGGTGCGTAGACCTATATAACCCTAAAACAGTAAGGGCTACCATGGGGTCTATATTTCATATACCTGTAATTATTGATATGGATATGGAGTATATTATTAATAGCCTAACAGATGCAAAAACCAATATATATGCAACCTCTTTAGAAGAAAGTAAAATATTATATGACTATGATTATACACAAAAGACCGCTATAGTGATTGGTAATGAGGCTAATGGAATAAGTGAGGTAACCCGTAATATGGTTCCAAGCTTTATTAAAATTCCAATGCCTGGAGGGGCGGAATCGTTAAATGCATCAATTGCAGCAGGAATATGCATGTTTGAAGTGGTTAGACAAAGAATGGTAAAATAACCTTTTTTAGTGTTGACTATTTAGTATTTGTTTGATACTATAATATCAATTAACTAAATATTTAAATAATGCAACTACTAAGCAAAGGAGCGGATGTACATGAGCTGGTCAGACCAAGTTGAAAGAAATCTTCAAGCTATTGAATATGAAAAAAGTGGGGATATTGATAAAGCTGTAGAGTTATATGAGTTAAATGTAGAAGAAAGTTTCGATGGTACCCACCCGTATGAGCGTTTAAGTGAGTATTATTTAAATTTAGGTCAAAAAGAGGATTTAATGCGAATTTTAGAAAAAGCACTAACGGTTTTTGAAGGGGTAGAGCAGAGTGATTGCCAGCATAAACATACTCAACTTGAGAAATTTAAACAAATGTATGAGAATTTTACTACAGTTTTAAAAACCGTAAACTAAACTCCTGTTAAAGGGAGTTTTTTGCCTTGTAAAATGAGCAAAATTAGATTAATATAAAAGGATAAGCAATAATTGAAATTAAAGGGAGAGAATAGAATGAGGACTACATCAGTAAAAATGCTGTATAGGGATATACAAGCATTTGAAGGACAGACAGTAACAGTGGCAGGTTGGGTTCGTACTGTTAGAGATTCCAAGACATTTGGTTTTATAGAACTAAATGATGGAACATTCTTTAAGAGTATGCAGATTGTATTTGATCAGGAACTTAACAATTTTAAGGAAATTGCAAAGTTAGGAGTAGGGTCTGCAATTATTGCAACGGGTAGCATTGTTATAACGCCAAATGCCAAGCAGCCTTTTGAAATTAAAGCTACTAACATTGAGGTAGAAGGTAACTCGCCAGCAGAGTACCCACTTCAAAAAAAGAGGCATACATTTGAATATCTTAGACAAATAGCCCATCTTCGCCCTAGGACAAATACCTTTGCAGCTGTATTTCGTATAAGATCACTTGCATCTTATGCTATACACCAGTTTTTCCAGGAGAGAGGTTTTGTATATGCACATACACCAATTATTACAGCAAGCGATGCTGAGGGTGCGGGTGAGATGTTCCATGTAACAACTATAGATCCAGCAAATCCTCCTAAGGATGAGGCGGGCAATGTTAATTATAAAGAAGACTTCTTTGGTAAGATGTCCAACTTAACAGTTAGTGGTCAGTTAAATGCAGAAACATTTGCAATGGCTTTTAGAGATGTTTATACTTTTGGGCCAACCTTTAGGGCTGAGAATTCCCATACACCACGTCATGCGGCTGAGTTTTGGATGTTAGAGCCAGAGATTGCCTTTGCAGACCTTAATGATAATATGAACCTTGCAGAGGATATGGTAAAGTATATTGTGCAATATATTTTAGACAATGCTCCAGAGGAGATGGAATTCTTTAATAAGTTTGTGGATAAGGATGTTATGAACAGACTTAATATTTTATTAGAATCAGACTTTGTAAGGGTTAGTTATACAGATAGTATTGAAATCCTTAAGGCAGCAGATAAGAAGTTTGAGTACGATGTATATTGGGGCTGCGACCTTCAAACAGAGCACGAGCGTTATTTAACAGAAGAACATTTTAAAAAGCCAGTGTTTGTAACAGATTATCCAAAAGATATTAAAGCTTTTTATATGAGAATTAACGAGGATAATAAGACTGTAGCAGCTATGGATCTCTTGGTACCAGGGATTGGTGAGCTAATTGGTGGTAGCCAAAGGGAAGAAAGGCTTGATGTATTAGAGGCGCGTATGGCTGAAATGGGTCTCACTACAGAAGGATATGAGTGGTATCTTGACCTTAGAAGATTTGGTGGTACACGCCACGCAGGATTTGGTCTTGGATTTGAAAGGCTAATTATGTACGTAACGGGAATGACAAACATTAGAGACGTTATTCCATTCCCAAGAACACCTGGGTCAGCAGATTTTTAAAATTGGCTATTAGTGATAAAGGCACCATATGTAACACACACGGCATACGCCGCAAAAGTGTTCCATATGGTGCCTTTACCACGTGCAGCCATCTAATGTGGGGAGGGCAGACACGGCAACTTAGGTTGCAAAAGTGTTCGGGAGGGTGTTTTTGTAACAAATGTAGCACCCGAATTTAAAACCTGCTGACCCTACCCCGTGCAGCCATCTAATGTGGGGAGGGCATGTGGGTAGACTTCTATTATCGGGTGGTGGTAAGTAGTATGGTGCAACACTTTTGCGGCGTATGCTGTGTGTGTTGCACCATACCACTCCACCATATTTACAGAAGGCTTTCCAAGATGGAGTAGGGGATTTTGAGGTTGCCGTATCCTATAGCAATCTCAAGATTAGGTTTATTGCTTCCGTGAAAATCACTGCCACCAGTAATAATTAGGTTATTCTTTTTGGCTAGGTCCCTTAGGAATATTTCGTCTTGCCTACTATGGACTGAGTGCATAACCTCAATCCCATCAAGGCCGTTGTCTGCTAGTTTTTTTACGAGTCTCATAATTTCTGGCGCCTTTAAACCGTATAAGGTTGGATGGGCTAAGACAGCTATACCCCCCCCGCTATGGATTAAATCAATACATTCTTTAGGGCTAGGGGTTATTCGTTTAACATAGTCAGGTTTGCCAGGAGAAAGATAAAGCTTAAAGGCCTGATCAAGTGAAGATACATATCCAGCATCGAATAGGGCCCTAGCAAAGTGCGCTCTAGTAACAATATCTGCATCACCATCAATACTTATATCAAAACCTAAATCACGAAGGTTTTGGAGCATTTTTTCATTGCGAATATTCCTACCATTTTGTATAGGTCTTAGTTTTTTTAGAAATTCTGAATCCTTAAAGTTAATACGATAGCCTAATATATGTAGGTTATCATTTGGAAAATCGGCGGAAAGTTCTATACCTGCTATAACCTCAACTTGGTATAGTGCGCCGGCCTCCATGGCCTCATCTATCCCTTCAACTGTATCATGGTCTGTTAAAGCTATAGCGCTAAGCCCTTTTTCCTTAGCATGGATTACAAGTTCGGTCGGTGTCAAAGTTCCATCTGATGCATTTGAGTGTACATGTAAATCTACTATCATAATTATCAGCCTCCTATATATATATTATCATAAAGTGTCAATTTCATGCATACAATAGTATAAGCCATTTAATAGGGAGGAGTGAAATCATGCAAAAAAGCTATGTTAAAGGATCTAAAACAGGGGCGAAAACAAATCCAGTTACGACGAGGGTAGCGCGTATTTTAAAGGCAAATATGTATGCTTATATGGTTACTATTATATTTTTACTTACAACAGCAGTTTTGATTACACATACAAATATAGGGGTTGATAAGGAAAAAATTATTATTATTACAGGCATTATTTTATCAACATTTATTGCAGGAGCAGATACATCTAAGGGCGAGCGCAAAGATGGATGGAAATGGGGGATAGTTGGTGCTAGCATATACGCAGCTATTTATTTTGCCATTGCAGCATTTACATCAGAGGCAAGTTTACTGCTATGCACAAACGCATTAGTAATGCTATGCGTAATGCTTTGTAGTGGAGCGGTAGGTGGCATGCTAGGCATTAATATGAAAAAATAGCAACGCACTTTGCAAAGATTAAGATGTGTGTTATAATGAACTGTATTGCAGTGACTAGAGGGTCACTGCTTTTAATTTATGGTTATAAGTACATAGGTAAAGTTGTTAAAGGATTGACGTATGGTTGATTGCATTTTATAATAGGTCTTATGTGAATTAATTTATAACATAAAGATTACTCAATAAGGAGGAAAAACATGAAGGGTACTAATAAGAAAACCAAAAGTAGCATAATATTTGCTATAGTAATAGCTCTTGCAGTAGGAATTGCCGCATTAGCATATTACGGAATTGGGGAGAGCAAGAAGTTTGGAGCAGAAGGAATTAAGCTAGGACTTGACCTAAAAGGCGGAGTAAACATCGTATATGAAGCTGATGTTAAGGAAGATCCTACCCAAAAAGAAATGAGCTCAGCAATTGAAATGATTCGCGTACGATTAGATAGAGAGGGATATACAGAATCTGATGTAGCACAAGAAGGTACTAGAAGGATTCGCGTTGATATTCCAGGTGTGAAGGATGCGACACAAGCAGTAGAGGAAATAGGTGCAACAGCTCAGCTATCATTTGTTGGGCCTGATGGCGAGGTAGCTTTAGGTGGTCAGCACGTTAAGAGTGCAACTAAGCAGATTTACCAAGACCAACAAACAGGGCTTACAAAGACTGTTGTATCACTTGAGTTTGATGGAGAAGGAACAAAACTTTTTGCAGAGGCGACAGAGAAGTATATTAACCAGCCACTTTCCATTATGCTTGATGATGTTGTTATTAGCGCGCCAAACGTTAACAGTGTAATTACAGACGGCAAGGCAATGATTGAAGGAAGATTCACCGGTGAACAGGCAGATGTGCTAGCAGGTAGGATTGAAGCTGGATCATTACCATTTAACCTAACACCTATTTCAACCATGGCAGTTGGTGCCAAACTTGGTATGAGCGCACTAGATTCAAGTATATTTGCAGGATTACTAGGTGTTATATTTATCTTAGTATTTATGGCAGTTATGTACCGAGTAGGCGGAATTGCAGCAGATATTGCACTTTGTTTTTATATTGGATTATTAATTATTGCGTTAAGTGCTATGGGAGCAACGCTTACACTTCCAGGTATTGCAGGTATTATATTATCTATAGGTATGGCTGTAGATGCTAACGTAATTATTATGGCACGTATTAAAGAAGAGTTAGAGGTTGGTAGAAGTGTTAGGGTAGCCGTGGATGTTGGATTTAACAAGGCTCTTAGCGCCGTACTTGATGGTAACGTAACAACACTCATATCAGCAGCTGTATTATACTACCTAGGCTCAGGACTTATTAAAAGTTTTGCACAAACATTAGCAGTAGGTATCGTAATTTCAATGTTTACAGCAATTTTTATTACAAGATATATTATGAGATTATTCATTAATATGGGCATAAATAAACCAGCACTATACGGTGCGCGCAAAGTTGCAGAATAGGGGGGATACGCAGTGGATTTCATAGGAAAAAGAAAAATATTTTTTACTATTTCAATAGTGCTTGTTTTAATAGGACTCCTTGCCATGCCTTTTAATGCGGCTTTAGGAAATGATATACTAAATTATGACATAGAGTTTAAAGGTGGAACTTTAGTACATGTAAATATTGGACAAGACTTCGATATTCAAAATGATATTAAGCCAATTGTTGAGGAAACAACAGGGGACAAGTCACCACATATTACTAAGGTAGCAGGAGAAAATGAAGTAGTTATTAAGATTAAAGAGACTACAACAGGTCAAAGAAAAGAATTGTTTGAAGCTCTTAAAGAAAAATATAACCTAACAGATGAAGACCAGCTAGGGGTAGAAGATATGTCACCAACAGTGAGTGGTGAAATGAAAACAAGGGCAATACAAGCAATTATAGTATCAGCAATATTAATGCTAATATATATAAGTATTAGATTTAAAGATTTTTATATGGGGGCAAGCGCTGTTATAGCACTCCTTCATGATTTATGTATTGTTTTAATGGTTTACTCAGTATTTAGAGTACCAGTTAACACATCATTTATTGCAGTAACCCTTACAATCTTAGGATATTCTATTAACGATACAATTGTTATATTTGACCGTATTCGTGAAAACAGAGGTAGAGTAAGAAAAGATAAGGCAGAGATTATTAATATGAGTATTGCTCAAACCTTAACTAGAACAATTAATACATCTATAACTACTGTATCAGTTGTAATATTTTTAATAATTTTTGGAACAGCTTCAGTTAAAGAATTTGCTATTCCATTAGCAGTGGGGATTGGAATAGGAACATATTCATCTATATTTATAGCAAGCCCGGTATGGTATCAATTGACTCAAAAAACTAAAAGAGCCTAGTAGCATAGATTTCCTGCACACACAACTTTGCTTGTAAAAGTGTCCGAAAAGTACGCTACTACCACAGTATAGATATAATAGGCATAGAAAATGTGCCATCATCGACGCATACAACCTCTGGTTGTAAAAGCGTTGATGGTGGCACATTTTCTATACCCACCGAATTAACGATTAAGTCTTTTATTAATGTCGGTTTGACGGTCAGTTGATGTTTTTAAAAAATCTTTCATCAAGTTTTCAAAGGATTCTGCTGGAACTTCCTTTGGTTTAGGTTGGGATGGAGCCTTTGGCGCTGCATCTTTCATAGAAAGGGCAATCTTACCATTACTATCATCGATAGAGATAATCTTAACCTTAACAGTATCCCCAACAGCCACAGCTTCATTGATATCTTTCAAGAAACCATGTGTAACATGTGATATATGAACCAATCCTTGCTTTGAGCTACTTAAAGATACAAAAGCACCAAATGGCTTTACACCTGTTACCTTCCCTTCGACAATCTGACCTACTTCAAAATTCTCTGACATAACAACACTCCTATTTAATGTAAATACGGCTATATTATATCATAGATAAAATTAAATTGATACTAATAATACGAGTTATACAACTTTACTGTGAATATGTTATACTATATCCTATGATGGGGTGGATAATATGATAATAGAAAAGTATAAATGGATTAAGCGAAACAATGATAAGGCTTTAGGCAGTGATAAAACAGCCAAACAAATTATAGATGCTATTTTAGAGGATAGAGGAATAATTACCAAAGAGGAGAAAAACATATTCTTATCACCAAGTCTTGACAAGATGCATGATCCCATGGATTTGCCAGATATGGGAAAGGCCATTGGGCGTATCGAAAAAGCAAAGAAGGACGGGGAAAAAATAACGATATACGGGGACTATGATGTGGATGGTATTACAAGCACATCAATTTTATATATGTTTTTAAAGGAAAATGGGTATAATATAGATTATTATATACCAGATAGGGTTAGTGAGGGGTATGGCTTTAATACGGCTGCCTTAGAAGAAATTAGAAATATGGGTGCAAGCTTACTGATTTCTGTAGACACAGGAATTTCAGCTAATAAAGAGGTTATATTTGCAAAAAATATAGGGCTAGATATCATTATTACAGATCACCATGAATGTATGGAAGTCTTGCCGGATGCCCATGCTATTGTAAATCCAAAGCGCCCAGACTCTAATTATCCCTTTAAAGAACTAGCGGGTGTGGGAGTTACATTTAAACTAATTCATGCATTGGCGATTAGGTTTGGGAATGTAGATACAATATGGAAGTATATTGATATTGTAGCCGTTGGAACTATTGCGGATATTGTTCCCCTAGTAGATGAGAATAGAATTATAGTTAAAAATGCATTTAACACAATCCCTACTACCTGGAACCTTGGCCTTGACGCACTACTAGAAGTATCAAAGTCTAAGGGTAAGAAGATAAGCGCAGGAACTATAGGGTTTCAAATAGGTCCTAGACTTAACGCAGCAGGAAGGCTTGGAGATGCTAAAAAAGGTGTCGAACTATTTACAACAAAGGATAGGGATATAGCTAATGATATAGCAAAGGAACTTGATGATGAAAACACAAGCCGGAAGGCTATAGAGCAGGAAATATTTGATTTAGCAGTTGAAAAGATTGAAGAAGATAAAAAACTTAGTTCTAATAGGGTTATAGTTGTAGCGTCTGAAGGCTGGCATACTGGTGTTATTGGAATTGTAGCCTCAAGAATCACTGAACTTTATTATAAACCAAGCATCGTGATTTCCATAGATAAAGATGGGAGGGGCACAGGGTCAGCACGTAGTATAGAGGGTTTTAGTATGTTTGATGCCCTTTGTAATTCAGGACATTTTCTTGAGCAATTTGGTGGACACGACATGGCGGCGGGATTGTCTTTAGATTATAATAAGATTGATGATTTTAGGGAGCACATCAATGAATATGGCCAGGTTATTATTGATGATGAAATGCTAAAACGTAAAATGAAAATAGACTGTGAGCTTTATGAGCAGCAAATTACTGTACCTATGGCGGAGGCACTGGAAGATCTGGAGCCTTATGGAGTAGGTAATCCATCACCAATTTTTTCCTATAAAGCTAAAGTATATAGTAGCAAGGCAATAGGAACTGATGGGAAGCATTTAAAAATGCAGCTATACACACCGGATAGGTTAATTGATTGCGTAGGATTTAATATGGGATATCAAAGCCGCATCATTGAAAAAGATGAGGATATACTTATTGCAGGTAACCTTCAAAAAAATGAATGGTTAGGCAAGGTAACCCCACAAATGCTTATAAAAGATATAAAATCATTAGGGGAAGAAAGAAATAAAAGTGAATATTATTTATCCTTATATAAAAAAATGCCAGAACCTACAGGCGAGAAGTTAAAGTTATTTACAAACAGTAGTGAAAGCTGTTATATTAGTAGTTACAGTGATAATTTAGATAATATGATTCCAACTAGGGATGATGCCGTAGCTGTTTATCGTTATTTAAAGCAGGCAGCAAATATAAGCATTAGTGAAGAATCAATATATGCCATTAAAAAAGAAGTTAGCAAACAGGCTATGAGTGAGTATAAAATCTTACAAATACTAGATATTTTTAAAGAGCTAGGCTTGTTACAATATAGTTTTGATGAGGCTGATAGGATTATAAGATTTAAGATTATAGAAGGCATAAAAAATGACTTATCAAATTCTAAAAGATATATGCAACTAAGTAAACTAGGAAACAATTAATATATCCAAGGGGGATGCAAAAATGGACTTAAAAGAGTTAATTAGAGATGTAGAAGATTTTCCAGAAGAAGGGGTATTATTTAAGGATATTACACCACTTATACAAAGCCCAGAAGGTCTTAAGGAAGCTATCAATAGGATGCAGGAGAACCTAATAGATCTTGATTTTGACCTTGTTGTAGGGCCAGAATCTAGGGGATTCCTATTTGGTGTGCCTATAGCATACAATTTGAATAAGGGATTTGTACCTGTACGTAAGCCAGGTAAGCTTCCATACAAAACAATTTCTCAAGATTATGATTTAGAATACGGTAGTTCTACAATAGAGCTTCATGTCGATGCAATAAAACCAGGCCAAAAGGTAGTTATTGTTGATGATTTATTAGCAACAGGCGGAACGACAAGGGCAATGATTGACCTTATTGAAAAAATGGGGGGAGAGGTTGTAAAAATCGAGTATTTAATTGAACTTGAGTTTTTAAATGGGATTGAATTATTTAAGGAGTATAATGTTTCATCTCTAATTAAATATTAGGATTTTGATAATGAATATTGTGTTATAATAAGCTATAATAAAGGTTATATACTAAGTATTATGTAATGGAGTGACTAAAAATGATGAAAGGGGGAGAAAAATGGAACCAGATATGATATATGAACGCTTAATGGAAAAAGTAAGTAAGTACCATCCCTCTGACGATCTGTCTATTATACAAAAAGCATATGATTTAGCTTACAATGCTCACAAGGATCAATTTAGGAAATCTGGGGAGCCGTATATTATTCATCCTCTAGAGGTAGCTTGTATTCTAGCAGATTTGGAACTGGATAAAGAATCAATAGTTGCTGGAATACTTCATGATGTTATAGAGGATACGGATTACACATTCGAGGAAATTTCGCAGATGTTTGGTGAGGAAGTAGCCTTATTAGTGGATGGTGTAACTAAACTTGGGCAAATTCAGTATTCATCATCTAATAAAGAGGTACAAAAACAAGAAACTCAAGCAGAAAACTACCGTAAAATGTTTTTAGCAATGGCCCAGGATATTAGGGTTGTTTTAATTAAACTTGCGGATAGGTTGCATAATATGATGACGCTAAAATATATGTCCCCTGAGAAACAAATAGAAAAAGCAGAGGAAACAATGCATATATATGCTCCTTTAGCCCATAGGTTAGGGATTAGCACCATTAAGGTGGAGCTTGAGGATTTGGCTCTTAGATACCTAGAAACTGAAGTATATTACGACCTAGTACACAAGATTGCCAAGAAAAGGGTGGAACGGGTTGAGTATATAGATGACATTATAAAGGAAATTAAAACAAAACTAGAAGAAGCAGGGGTCCATGCCACAGTAGAAGGAAGGCCTAAGCATTTTTTTAGTATATATAAAAAGATTGTAAATCAGAATAAGACACTGGATCAAATATATGATTTATTTGCGGTTAGGGCAATTGTTGACAATGTAAAGGATTGCTACGGGGCCTTAGGGGTTGTCCATGAGATGTATAAACCTATCCCAGGTAGATTTAAAGACTACATTGCAATGCCTAAGCCTAATATGTACCAATCACTTCATACGACGCTTATGGGGCCAGAGGGTACACCTTTTGAGATGCAAATTCGTACCCATGATATGCATAGAACAGCTGAATATGGTATTGCAGCCCATTGGAAGTATAAGGATGGGAGTAAGGAAACAGGCCAGGATCAGTCAGAAGAAAAATTAGCATGGCTGCGGCAAATTTTAGAGTGGCAAAGAGATATGTCAGACAATCAAGAATTTATGGATGCTCTTAAACTAGACCTTGATGTTTATACAGACCAGGTTTATGTATTTACCCCAACGGGGGATCTTCTTACACTACCTAAAGGCTCCACACCAATTGATTTTGCATATAATATCCACAGTGCTGTGGGTAACATGATGGTTGGGGCAAAGGCTAACGGGAGAATAGTTACATTTGATTATGTGATTAAAAATGGTGATAGGCTAGATATTATGACCTCACAAAACTCTAAAGGGCCTAGCAGGGATTGGCTTAAGATTGTAAAAAGTTCTCAAGCTAAGACTAAGATTAATCAGTGGTTCCGTAAGCAGTTTAAAGAAGAAAATATTGTTCGTGGTAAGGAAATGCTTGAGCAATATGCTAAGAAGAAGGGATATAATCTTAATGACCTCTTAACAGATAAGTCAACCACGGCAGTTCTTAGAAAAAATGGCCTTACATCATGGGATTCCCTTTGCGCAACCGTTGGTCATGGTGGTATAAAAGAAGGACAAATCGTCCAAAGACTAATTGAGGAGCATGAGAGGGGTAAGGTCAAACCTTTACCAGATAAACTAACGATTGGCAAGGAAGAAAGGCCAAGGAGTGTAAGTAGTAAAAGTGGAATCATTGTTAAGGGTGTAGGGGATTTAGCTGTCAGGTTCTCAAAGTGCTGTAACCCAGTTCCAGGGGATGAAATCGTAGGTTACATTACAAAGGGTAGGGGTGTTTCAATTCATAGGACCGATTGTGTTAACATAATTCATTTGCCAGAAGATGAGCGGGAGCGTCTTATTGATTCTGAGTGGCAGATAGAATGTAGCCTAGACGATAGGACCTATGTAACTGAGATTCAAGTAAGGGCACTAGATAGAATGGGAATCATCCTAGATATCTCTAGGGTTTTAACAGATATGAAAATACACGTAAAAACTCTAAACGCACGATCAACTAAAGATAATGAGGCTGTATTTAACATTAAAATAGAAATATGCAATGTTGAGCAACTAGACTTAATTATCCATAAACTGCTACAAATTGGAGATATTATTGAGATTATCAGGGCATCATCTTAGATATACAAATAAAATACCCCGTTATAGTGAAAGCTATGATGGGGTATTGCATTGGGTGTTGGGGACGGGTGTTGGGGACGGGTGTTGGGGACGGTTCACAAATTGATATAGTAACGCAATATAGACTTATGTACTATGGTATAAAAATGACTAGGGAAAGGATATAAGGGAGGTAAGTTTGATGAGAGCAGTTGTGCAAAGGGTATCAAAGGCTTCGGTGACTGTGGATAACAAAGTCATAGGGGACATACAGTGTGGATTATTAGTCCTAGTTGGGATTAAAGCAGATGATACTGAAAAAGATATGGATTATATTATTAATAAAATGCAAGGTCTAAGGATTTTTGAAGATGAAGATGGGAAGATGAATATCTCTGTAAAAGATATAGGAGGAAGTATCCTTATTGTTCCGAACTTTACCCTGTACGGTGATGCTAGAAAAGGTGCAAGACCAAGCTTTATGGCATCAGGCAGTATTGAAGAAGCTGAAAACAAATACGGGATGTTTGTTAAGAAGTTAGAAGTTCTAGAAATCCCAGTGGAGATGGGTGAGTTTCAGGCAGATATGCAGGTGGAACTGGTTAATGATGGACCAGTGACGATCTTGCTAGATAGTGATAAAGTATTTTAAATAATTGTTATGATATTAAAATAGAAAATACGAGGTGATTTTTGTGATAGATAAATTAGTAGTAGGACCATTACAGGAAAATGTGTATTTTATAATAGATGAGGATACAAAGAAAGGGATTGTAATTGATCCAGGGGCAGATGCAGGTCGTATTTTAGCAAAGATTAAAGAAAATGACTGGCAAATTGGATTAATTCTTATTACCCACGGACACTACGATCACATTGGCGCAGCAGAGGAACTTAGAGAAGTTTTAGAATGTGACATTATAGCTCATAAGGGTGCTAAGGAATATTTAGAAGACCCAGAGAAAAACCTATCCACTATGTTTGCTAGTGATAGAGTTCAGTTTGCGGCAGATAAATATATTAGTGAAGGTGAAGAAAGCTACGATGATTTACTAGGTGACTTACCAGATTCATTATCATTTAATGTGTTTTTTACACCAGGACATACAAGCGATAGCGTTGTTTATTACTTTGAGCATCATAAAGTAGCCTTTGTAGGAGATGTGATTTTTAAAGAATCTATGGGAAGAACAGACCTTTATGGTGGGAATGGGCCGACTTTATTAGAGTCTATTAAGACACAGATATTTACATTGCCTGGAGAAACGACGCTTTATCCAGGGCATGGACCTTCAACAACAGTTAAATATGAAAAAAGCTATAATCCTTATTTTAATATGGATTACTAGGAGATGATTTAAAGGTGGGAAATAAGAGTAAAGTGGAGCTAAGGGTGGAAAATCATCATTCGGAGTATGAGCTGCAGAACATATTAAATGTGTTTGAGCCTTTTATGGGATTAGAAGCCGGGGATATAGGTTATGTGGTCATGAGCCAGGTGGATGGAAAGAAGGTAAGTGCTCAGGTACTAAAGGGAGAGCAATTAATGGCCTCGTCTTCTTTGAATATAGAAGATGAGGGTGTTCTAAGACAAGGGCTTAAGAAAACATTATATACTGTTTTGGCAGAAGTAACTGGTAGACATGCGCCGTGGGGCGTACTTACGGGCATAAGACCGACAAAAGTAGTTCATAACTATAAAAAGGAGAATTATAGTGAATCCTCTATTAATCAAAAACTAATAGAGGATTATTGTATTTCCCGGGAAAAAGCTAGTCTAATGATAGAAATTGCCAATAAAGAAGAAGAGATATTGTCTCAAAATAAAGAAGGCGAAATCAGCCTCTATATTGGCATTCCTTTTTGCCCAACGAGGTGTCTTTACTGCTCATTCACATCCTATTCTCTTAAGGAAAAGGGGAGCCAGGTAGATGCCTACTTAGATGCCTTAATTAAGGAGATTAATTATGTTTCAAGAATGACTAAGGGCAGGCATATACGAAGTCTTTATATAGGAGGTGGAACTCCCACAAGTCTAAATGACCAGCAACTTAAAAGACTCTTAGAAGAAGTCGGGAAATGTTTTAATATAGATGATATTGAGGAATATACAATAGAAGCTGGAAGACCAGATACTTTAAACCGCAATAAACTAAGAATTATGAAAGAGCATAAAGTCGGACGAATCTCAATTAATCCTCAAACTATGAACCAAAAGACTTTAGATGATGTGGGTAGAAGCCATAGTGTGGAAGATATTGTCAGGATATTTCACATGGCAAGAGAAGAAGGACATGGCAATATCAATATGGACCTAATTATAGGCTTGCCAGGGGAAGGGCCTGCAGATGTATCTAATACTATGGCAGAGCTAGGAAAACTAAAGCCAGACAGTATTACAGTCCATACTATGGCCATTAAAAGGGCTTCAAGGTTAAAAGAAGAAATTGAAGACTATGATCTAAGCCAGGTAGAGGATATACAGGAAATGTTAGATATCACGGCCAGTGGTGCCAAGAAAATGGGCATGGAGCCGTATTATATGTACCGGCAAAAAGATATCCTAGGTAATTTTGAGAACGTGGGATATGCGCTACTAGGAAAAGAGAGTATATACAACATACAGATGATAGCAGAACAAGAGACAATCATTGCCATGGGTGCTGGTGCGGTAACAAAAGTGGTGTCAGATGATGGGAAGAACATAAAACGAATTCCCAATGTGAAAAATCTGGAGCAGTACATTGGGCGGATTGGCGAAATGATTGAGCGCAAGGCTGGGATATAATGATAGGTATTCATTATGAAAAAGCTGCAAATTAAGAAGAGTGTTGAGTAGGTAATACAGGAGACAGCAGTACGAGGGGACGGTTCACAAAAAATACTAATCTTAGAATTAGTGTTTTTTGTGAACCGTCCCCTCATTTTGTATTAGGCCTTGACAAACCCCAGATATAAGATTATATTAAGGGTGTACTATATCAACTAATACACTTAATACAAGTAACGATTTCCTAAGTGGAGGTGAATCAATGATCAATATAGATTCAAGAAGCAGCCAGCCTATCTACGAGCAAATTGCAGATCAAGTCAAGGAGAACATTATCAAGGAAATTATGATGCCAGGGGACCAATTACCTTCTATACGCCAGCTATCATCTATGATTTTAGCTAATCCTAACACCATTAGCAAAGCTTATCAGGAGTTAGAGCGTATGGGGGTTATTGAAACAATTAGAGGCAAGGGGACATTTATCCGAACAGATTATAAAGCGAAGGCAGATGATGAGAAGATGGATGAAATCAAGAAAGCATTAAAGAAAATAATTATTGAAATGCATTACATGGGATTATCATGGGATGAGATGAACCAAGAGGTGCAAACAATATATGACGAGTTAAAAGGGGAGTGATACCATGATACAAATTAAAAATGCAACTAAGAAATTCGGAGATTTTACAGCTATTTCAGATATTAATATAAATGTTAAAAAGGGTACTATATTCGGCATTATTGGAGAGAACGGAGCAGGTAAAACTACTCTTATTCAGTGTATGACAGGTATTTATAAGGCAGATGAAGGTGAGATTACAATTAACGGTGAGCTGGTATATGAAAATCCCATTGTAAAAGAAAGGATTGGCTACGTAGCTGATCAAAACCAGTACTTTCCGTTTTTTAGAGTAAAAGAGATGGTTGAATTTTATAAAAGGACTTATCCTACGTTTTCAACGGATAGATTTAACAACTATAATGCTGTTTTTAACCTAGATGAAAACAAAAGGGTGAGGCAGTTATCTAAAGGGATGCAAATGAGATTATCCTTAATGCTAAATCTATCAATAAACCCAGATGTATTGATTTTAGATGAACCAACTTCAGGCCTTGATGCCATAGCTAAAAAACAAATGCTAGATATTTTATTACAAGAGGTGGGAGAAAACCAGTTGACAGTCTTTGTATCTTCCCATCATTTAGGTGAGTTAGAGCGTATATGCGATGAAATAGCAATCATTAATAAAGGTAAAATTACTTATATGAGCACCCTAGATGAAATGAAGCAAAACATTAAGAAGCTTCAAGTTGTATTTGAAGATAAGAGTCCTGAGGGCTTAGAATATTGGGCGGAAGTTAATAGCGTAGAAAAAGTCGGGCGGGTTCACTATATTGTGACCCAAAAGTATTCAAAAGACCTTGAGGAAAAATTATATAAAGCAGGTGCTAAGTTTGTAGATCAGGTTAATCTTAGCTTAGAAGAAATCTTTATATATACAAGTGAGGAGGGACAATAATGTTAACAAAACACCCTCTATTTTGGAAAGAATGGAAAAGTGCAAAGTGGTGGTGCTTACTAATGATGGGGATATTTCTCATCATGTTCTTAGGGCTTAACAATGACCTGCAACAGATACAAGAATTGTCGGATAAGTTGGTGATTGATGAGAATATGGTATACCTGCAAAGCATCAGCATTTTTGATAGAAATTTTTCAAATGAACTATTTGGGGCTGCACTTACCTTTGTGCCAATTGTAATTGTAATGACAACACTATTATTTCAAAATGACCGAAAAGAAGGTATCGGTGCATTTGTTAGTAGCTTGCCATTTAATAAAAATGAACAGTTTAAGATAAAGTGGTTTGTAGGTGCTATAACCATTACGATTCCCTTTGCTATCGCTAGCATTATGAGCCTCCTAATAAGAGCTGCTAATTGGGGCTGGATAGAAGAGATTTATGCCATATCACACAGTGGAGCACAGGTAATGCCTCATGATACGTTAGCAGCAATTATGTTAGGTTTATTACAAGTATATTTACTACTTATTGCACTTTATAGTTTTTTAATGCTAATACAAACTTTTATTGCAAACAATATAGCAGCTAGTGTCATCGGTGTCATTACCCTTGCAGTACCATGGTTTTTAATAGAAACAAGCATCACAACAATATCACGTATGTTAAATAAACCAATGATCAAAGCCTACTGGCATAATAACTGGTATTCATATCGTGATGTCCTGATTAATGCTAGAAGAGGCATAATGGTAGATACAGTACTTGGACGTTCTGCAGTAAGTGTATTTTCCTATGAATATTACTGGATTAGAATAATCGTATTATTTGCCATAGTAGGACTATCTTTATACGGTGGTATACAGCTCTATGGACGCAATGAAAACAGCCGCAATGGCCAGCTTATTATGTTTGACTGGGCGGGAAAGCTACTTATTATAGGCGTTACAACCTGTGTGGCCTTACTTGGTAATAATGGGTTTAGAATTCTCTTTATTGAAAATACAAAACCTATTTATGAAATAATCACATTAACAATAAGCGCAATTATAGGCTTTGTTCTTATTCGAAAAATTGTAAGCCTATCTGGGAGGTGCAAGGCATGATTAAACACCCACTGGTACAAAAAGAGTGGAAAAGCACAAGATGGGTCATGTTATTATTTTCTTTTGTATATATTATTTTTGCTGTAATATTAAATAATAATATTACCCGTATGAAAAAAAGATACCTTGTAGCAGGTCTTATGGATGTTAGTTTTATAGATGAGATTTACCGAATGAGTGCCTTCATGCTTCCTTTGATGCTTATAGGGATTACCTTACTTGTTATCTTACTATTTTCCCAGGAGCGAAATCCAAATGTAGGGAAATTTATTAGCACTTTGCCATTTGATCGTAAGGAGCAGTTTTGGATTAAATATGTAATGGGGCTCAAGACGTTCACCATACCCTTTATTGTATTTGGTGTGGTGACAATAATAATGCGTGTGAGAAATACAAGGTGGATTAGCCATGTATACAATTACTCCCAGCACGGGGAAACTTTAAGTAAACAAGATAGTTTAGGGGCTTTATTATTATGGCTAGGGATTGGGTGGCTTATTATGGTGGCAGCCTATTCCTTCCTAATGTTAATACAAACCCTGATGGGGCAAAATATTATAGCAGGAGTTGTAGGAGCAATTATCTACTTGGTGCCATGGTTTTTGATATATGCAGTGCCAGCTGTAATGCTTCTTATATTAGGCAAGTCACCAAGGGTCTGGATTTATATACCCATAAAGCATGCATTTCGTTTATTTTTCCTTGCAAGTCCAATGGCAGGGCTCAATAATGTAGCAACAAATAACCGGTCTTTCTATGGTGATCCTTGGCAATATTATAGAACATATATGTACCCACACCTGGCATTATATATAGGGATATTAATTATATTGGCGGTATTAAGTACGGTACTTGCTTATTATTTTGTACAGGGAAATGATGTTGAGAAGAATGGTGAATTAATCATGTATAGGTGGTTTGGGAAGATATTAACTGCAGGGG
>CAYUEJ010000002.1:15140-27453 GCA_964442565.1 uncultured Candidatus Epulonipiscium sp. | reverse complement strand
GCAATGATTTTAGAGGAGATCCAGCGGCAGCTCTTTTGGAAATCTTAGATAGTGAACAAAATCATTCATTCAGAGACCACTATATAGAGTTACCAGTGGATTTATCTAATGTGCTTTTTATAGCAACGGCTAATAGTACAGCTAATATACCAGAGCCCTTGTTAGATAGAATGGAGATAATAGAAGTAAGTAGTTATACTGAACCAGAAAAGATTGAAATAGCTAAGCAGTACCTAATACCAAAACAACTAAAAAAACATGGAATGAAAAAAGCTCAGTTAAAAATTAATGAAGAAAGACTACAAATTATAATAAGAGGCTATACTAAAGAATCAGGTGTAAGAAAACTAGAAAGAATTATCGCCTCTTTGTGCAGAAAGGTAGCTAAAAGGTTAATAGAAACAGGTAGGAAATCATTTACAGTAAATGAGAAGAATATAGAGGAACTATTAGGAATACCAAGATATCATTATGAGTCCAAAAGTATGCAGCCTCAAATTGGGGTAGTAAGAGGTTTAGCCTGGACATCAGTAGGTGGAGATACCTTGTCTGTAGAAGTGAATACTATGGAAGGTACAGGCAAATTGCAACTTACAGGGCAGCTTGGCGATGTTATGAAAGAGTCGGCTAAGGCGGCCATGAGCTATATTAGATCTAAAGCAGCAGATTTAGGAATAGATCCTAATTTTTATAAAAATACAGATATTCATATTCATATTCCAGAAGGGGCAGTACCTAAAGATGGACCATCGGCAGGTATAACTATGGCATCAGCTATGATTTCTGCCCTAACTGAAAAGCCTATTAAGAATGACATTGCTATGACAGGGGAAATAACTCTTAGGGGAAGGGTTCTGACTATTGGGGGACTAAAAGAAAAAATTCTTGCAGCAAAAAGAGCGGGGATAGTTAAAGTTATAATACCCTTTGAAAATAAAAAAGATATTAGTGAATTAGAAAACAATGTTACTGAGGGTATAGAAATAATATATGCAAAGAATATGACTACAGTACTAGAGCATATTTTTGCTAATGATCAGGAGGTATAAAGTGATTGTTAATAATGTAGAACTAGAGATGACAGCAGGGAAGGAATCCCAGTTTCCTAGTCATGGATTGCCTGAGATAGTCTTTGCAGGCAAATCCAATGTTGGGAAGTCATCCCTTATAAATACCTTAATAAATAGGAGGGCGCTTGCAAGGACCAGCGGGCAACCAGGTAAAACACAAACAATAAACTTCTATAATATAGAGAGTGAGGTTTTATTTGTAGACTTGCCAGGTTATGGATACGCCAAGGTATCTAAGGAACGTAGAGAGCAATGGGGCCAGTTAATAGAGGATTACTTAACTAAAAGAGATCAGATAGTTAAGGTTGTTCTTTTGGTAGATATAAGGCACAAACCTAGTGAAAATGATATAATCATGTATGATTGGATTCATTATTACCATGATAAGGTGGTAGTGGTTGCTACCAAGGCGGATAAGATAAAAAGAAGCCAACTTAAAAAACACATTTCAATGATTGAAAAAGGTTTAAATATGAAAGAAGACGATGTTATTATACCTTTTTCAGCTAAAACCAAACAGGGTAGGGAAGAAATTTGGAGGGTATTCCAAAGTGTTTATTAATAAGAAACAAAGTTATTATTTAAAGGATGGTAAACTAGATTTTACTTTATTAAATGAAGAAATTCATCAGTCTTGTGATAAAAACGTAGATATAATGGATGAGATAGAATCTATAAAAGTAAATGATATGGATATTTCTCAGTCTTTAGAGGAGGTTGCTCTCATATTTGAGGAAGAGGAAAACTTTAAAAAAGCCTTCAATAAAGAAAGATTAGAGGATGAGATGAAAGAGTTTCAAAAAAAGATTGACAAGGATAATACCATATGATATTATTGAATTTGTCGTGAGATATAAGTTCTCACGAATTTGCGCGAATGGCTCAGTGGTAGAGCATCGCCTTGCCAAGGCGAGGGTCGCGGGTTCGAATCCCGTTTCGCGCTCCATATATCGGGGTGTAGCTCAGTTTGGCTAGAGCGCTTGGTTTGGGACCAAGAAGCCGCAGGTTCGAGTCCTGTCACCCCGATACATATAAAGAATAACCCTTATTACATTACTTAATGTAATAAGGGTTATTCTTTTGCTAGCATGCCTAAAATTTCGCCGTATAAGGTAGTAGCGTTATTACGCCAATTTATACAAAGTTCATTTGCTTGTTTCTTGGACGCAACATTAACCTTAAGCTCTATAAGTACAGAATCATTTTCATTAACCTGGCAATGAACAATATATTCATTATCCTTTTGGGTAGAGTACTCTGCGGTAACCTCCATTTCATTACGGAGTGTGCGCCAGTTATGCTCAATAAAAGAGTCTAGTTCTTCACGGGTACTAGGTGGAATTCTTGATTCGAAAAAACCTAGTGTTTCTAATCCCCTGTCAGTTATGGAAAACCATGAAACATGTGATTCTCGTTCTTGAAATACTAGCCCGGCATCTACCATTTCAGATAGATATTGCTGTAATGAAAAATAGTCGGTATAGGCCCTTTCTAGAATTATTTGGGTAAGCTGAGAAAGGGACAGAGGCATTTTGACATTTGCTAGCAAATATAATACAACTAGTTTGTTTATGGTGAAATCATTGGTCGACTGTAACAACAAAATACCTCCTGAAAAAATATAATATACTTATTACAATTGTATATTAAAAATCATATTAGTGCAAATAAGTTTCTTCTTTTCTAGATCTAATTTGTTGACAAATATTTACAACCAGTGCCCAATCGTGTTCATTGGTTATTTTGCGAGTCATATTTATAAAGTCTAACCTAAGTTTTTTGGTATATTCCAATTTTAAACGTTCTACCTCATCATCTTCTGTAACAGTTGACATATGAATTAAAAACTCTTTGGCACGTTCAGAAGATAAGAATGGTAAATAGGGTTGGAGAATATCAAGTATCTCTGCTAATTCATCATATTGCTTACTAAAAGGATTATTCTCTACGGTTTCCATATATGCATAAACTGACTCTAAGTTTAAAAATCTTATGTTGCCTATAGAAGAATAATCAAAGCTCCTTAAGTTTTTACGTAAACTATTTAAGTGCGTATAAAGTTCTTGGGATGATAACACTTGTTGCATATAAGCACCTGCTTTCATTAAGATATCATTAGTATTTGCAAGATGAAACTAAAATAGACTTGTAATTACTAGATATTAAAATTTAAAAAATGCTCTTAGAGCAGCAGGCAGTTTTCTTAAACTCAAGAGGTGTTTTATTTGTAATTTTTTTAAAATTAATATTATAATAATTTTGATTATTATAACCTACACTAAGGGCAATATCTAGTACAGATAGATTACCTTCTAATAATAATTCCTTACTTTTATCAACTCTTACCCTATTCAAGAACTCAGTAAATGTTTTATTAGTTTCTTCTTTAAATATTGAACAAAAATAAGGCTTGCTTATATTAAGGTAATCACAAAGAGCAGGCAGGCTTATTGTTTCCATGTACCTAGCCTCCATATAGTCAATGGCCTTTTTTACATGGAGGCTATAGGGCTTAATAGGAGGTGTTTGGATTGGCCTGTTAGGGCAGTCCTTACATAAAGTTTCAAGAAATGAAAGTAAATGTGGCATTAGGGATTTGGATTTATATATAGCCATTATATTATTTTTTTCGCAAGATGAATAAGGGCCCAGAATAAATATACCTTTAAGTGGGTTTCTTGAGCAAACAGGGTATGCAGAAAAATAGATATTCTTAATAGGCGAAACTGTCGCCATTTCGCCTCTTGCAAAAGCAATCATTTTTTTGTTAAGCTGCTCGTATATATTATAGTTATCAAATAACTGGGTGAAAGCATCGTTATAACCTTTAGAATGTATTAGCTCCCCATCATAGGTGAAAGCTTGTATTGGTACATGTGTAGATAAAAAGAAGCTCTTAGTTACATCATGTATATGTTTTTTAAATGACAATAGAAGTACCCCCTTGAAAGTCGTAAGTCTTAATATAATAAAAAAAATATGAATATAGTCAAAGAAATAAAAACTTTTAACTGTTAATATATTGATAATGATTATCAGTGTCATTATAACATTTATATAGTTTACAATCAATTTTTACAAGGAGATCTACATGAAAAAGAGGTATTTATTTATAATTTTGCTGGGATTATCTTTAGTTTCAATATTTATTGGGGTAAAGGATGTAAATTTAATCGATGTATTAAATCTTAGGGAAGAAGCAGTAAGGATTGTATATCTAAGCCGGCTCCCAAGGCTAATAAGTATTATAGTTGCAGGTGTTGGGATGAGTATAGCAGGCCTTATTATGCAGCAGATAAGCCGAAATAAGTTTGTGTCCCCTACAACGGCTGCAACAGTAGATTCTGCAAAGCTTGGAATTTTAGTTTCTATTGTGTTATTTAATAGCTCAGGAACTATTATAAAGATGCTAATTTCTTTTATATTTGCCATAGGTGGGACATTATTATTTATGCAGATATTAAGAAGAGTAAAGTTTAAAAACACAATTTTTATACCCCTAGTAGGAATGATGCTTGGTAGTATCATAGATTCCATAACAACATTTATTGCATATAGGCTTGATATCGTTCAAAACATATCAACCTGGTTACAGGGGGATTTCTCCATGATTATTAAAGGTAGATATGAACTTTTATACATAAGTATTCCTTTGATTATTGTTGCATTTTTATATGCTAATAAGTTTACAGTAGCGGGGATGGGAGAGGATTTTGCAGCTAATCTTGGGCTGAATTATAACCTTGTCGTAAATATAGGGATTGGTATCGTAGCCTTAATCTCATCTTTAGTTATTATTACAGTTGGGCGAATACCTTTTTTAGGACTTATTATACCTAACATAGTTACTATTTTTCATGGGGACAATATGAAGAAGAATATAGGGCATACAGCCCTGCTTGGCGCGGTATTTCTCTTAGCCTGTGACATACTAGGAAGGGTTATTATTTACCCTTACGAGGTTTCTATAAGCCTGAGCGTTGGCGTGATAGGAAGTATTGCCTTCCTTTACTTACTTATGAGGGAGGGGAAATAATGACTAATAGAAAAAAGATTGCCTTACTTAGTATGATATCCGTAGTTTTGATTTTATTGTTTATTTTCTTAGGGCTCACAAGTAGTAATATGGCATACTTCTTATCAAGGAGGGGACCTAAGGTGGCAGCTATTGTAATAACTGGAGGGGCTATAGCTTTTTCCTCAATGATATTCCAGACAGTTACTAATAACCGTATATTAACACCAAGCATACTAGGATTAGATTCGCTGTATATGTTAATACAAACATGTATAATATTTTTCTTAGGGTCTAGCAGTGGCGTGGTTGCAGATAAAAATATCAACTTTGCAATATCAGTATTACTAATGCTATTTTTCTCAGCCTTGCTTTATAAATTTCTATTTAAGAAAGAGCAAAATAATATTATGACACTATTACTGGTTGGGTTAATATTTGGAACCTTATTTCAAAGCTTATCTTCATTTATGCAAATGATGATAGACCCTAATGAATTCTTGCACGTTCAAGATAAGATGTTTGCCAGCTTTAATAATGTAAATACTAATATTTTAATAATATCTACCATAACTGTTTTACTAGTAGGTCTATATATTTATAAAAATGTTAATATACTAGATGTTTTATCTCTGGGACGGGAAGAGTCAATAAATCTGGGGATAAACTATGATAAGGTCATAAAAAGGATGTTGTTTGCAGTATCTGTATTAGTGGCAGTATCAACGGCTTTAGTAGGACCAATCACATTTTTGGGGCTATTGGTAGTTAACTTAGCAAGGGAGTCAATAGGCACATATAAGCATAAGTACCTACTTATAGTATCCACATTAATAAGTATTATGGCCCTAGTTGGTGGACAGTTAATTGTTGAAAGAATCTTTAACTTTGCTACGCCTATTAGTGTAATCATCAATTTTATTGGTGGGATTTATTTTATATACTTGTTGTTAAAGGAGAATATTGCATGATAGAAATCAGGAATGTTGTAAAACAATATGGTGATAAAAAGGTGGTAGATAATGTTTCTACAACTATAAAAGATAAAAGCATTACATCATTTATAGGACCTAATGGAGCGGGAAAAAGCACATTATTATCTATAATGAGCCGCCTTATTCCTAAAGAGGCAGGTGAGATTTTAATAGAAGGAAAGGAAGTTAGCAAATGGGATAATAGCCAGCTTGCAAAAAAGATATCAATATTAAAACAATCAAATCATGTAAATCTTAGATTAACCATTAGGGAGTTAGTAAGTTTTGGGAGATTCCCCCATAGTCAGGGTAACCTAACTAAGGAAGATATAAAGTATATAGATGAAGCTATAGGCTATATGAAGCTGGAGGACATGCAGCATAGGTACCTGGATCAGCTTAGTGGTGGCCAAAGGCAAAGGGCTTATATAGCTATGGTCATAGCCCAAAACACCCAGTATATTTTGCTAGATGAACCATTAAATAATCTAGATATGAAACACTCTGTTGAAATAATGAAGATTTTAAGGGGTTTAGTAGATGATTTAGGTAAGACTATTGTAATAGTTATACATGATATTAACTTTGCATCTTGCTACTCGGATCAAATTGTAGCCTTAAAAGATGGGAGGATTGCGGCGGAAGGTGCTACTGAAAAAATAATATCACAAGAAGTTTTAGAAGAGATTTATGAACTGGATTTTAATATACATGAGATTGAAAATATGAAAATGTGCGTGTATTTTTAAATAAAAAATATAAAATATGAGGTGTAGAAAATGAAAAAGATTAAAAAATTAGGATTAGGTATATTGATGGTAGTTTCAGTTTTAGGATTGGCAGCTTGCAGTAGCCCAGCCCAGGCAATAGAGCCAGAGCAAGAAGTAGATACATCAGTCACAATCAAACACGAATTAGGTGAAACAACCCTGGATAAAGAACCTAAGGATGTAATTGTCTTTGATTATGGCGTACTAGATACTCTAGATAAGATAGGGCAAAATATAGTAGGGCTACCAAAGAAAAGCCTTCCAGAGTATCTAAGCAAATATGCAGGTGATGACTATGTAGATGTTGGATCTCTACAAGAGCCAAACTTTGAAAAGATATATGAACTTAACCCAGAACTAATTATTATTTCAGGAAGACAAAGGGATTTATATGATGAATTTGTAAAAATTGCGCCAACTATATTTTTAAATATTGATGGTGGTAAGTATATGGAGTCACTTAAAAACAATGCAGCTATAATAGGCCATGTATTTAATAAAGAAGATATAATAGATACTGAGGTAGAAAATATAGAAAAGGCAATAAGCAGCGTAAATGAAATAGCAACAGCTAATGATAAAAATGCATTATTTATCATGGCAAATGATGGTAACCTTAGCGCCTTTGGAGCTGGATCAAGATTCGGATTTCTGCACAATGAATTAGGGTTAACACCAGTTGATGAGGGAATTCAAGTAACTAATCATGGGGATAAAATAGCATTTGAATATATTGTAGAGAAAAATCCAGACTATATATACGTTATGGATAGGGCGGCGGTAGCAGGTGGTGACATATCTGCTAAGCAGGTTATGGAGAATGATTTAATTAAATCTACTAGCGCATATGAAAATGACCGTATTACTTATCTTGATGCACACAGCTGGTATGTATCAGCAGGCGGGCTAACAAGTACAATGGAGATGATAGAAGAAGTAAAGGTAAGTTTAGACAAATAAAAGACAAGAAATACAGAAACCTGATGGGAATAGTCCCATCAGGTTTTCAAAATTATGTGCAAAATTCAAACTTTGTCTTGTAATTTGCACAAGAAATCATTATAATACATGTATAATAATACTGGAGGTGAGGGAATACATGGCAAGTAAGAGGCTAAAACTGGGCGAACTCCTATTATCCGCAGGGAAAATAGATGAGCATCAACTACAGGATGCCCTATCATTACAAAAAAACAGTGGCAAGAGGCTTGGTGAGGTATTAGTAGCAGGGAATTTTATTACTGAAAATGATATTATAGAAGTTTTAGAATTTCAGCTTGGAATCCCCCATATTAACTTGACCAAATATAACATTAATAAATCAGTAGTTACCCTGATACCAGAATCTATAGTAAGAAGGTATGAGCTTATTGCAATAGATAAGAAAGATGATACAGTAATGGTAGCTATGTCTGACCCCTTAAACATATTTGCACTAGATGATATCAAGATTTCCATAAAATCAAATGTGCAGCCAGTAATATCTACAAGGAAAAATATATTACAAGCAATTGATAGGTTTTATAGTAAAGATGTTACCAAAAAGGTAGTTGAAGAATTTGAAGAGGATTTTCTACCTATAAATATTGATGATTTGGAAGATAAGGAACTACTAGAGGTAACTAGTGCACCTATTGTTCGCCTTCTTAACTCTCTTATAGAACAAGCAATTAAGGAAAAAGCAAGTGATATACATATAGAACCCTATGCCAAGGATGTAAGGGTGAGATTTCGTGTTGATGGAGACCTTAGAGAAGTCACAGTTTTAAATAAAACTAGCCACTCTGGTATCACAACAAGAATAAAGATAATAGGAAAGATGAATATAGCCGAGAAGCGTATTCCCCAAGATGGTAGGGTAGAGACAAAAGTTGCCGGCGCAGAGGTAGATATGAGGATATCTATATTACCTACAGTATACGGGGAAAAAGTAGTTATAAGAATCCTGGATAAATCAGGCCTAACATTTACAAAGAAGGATATAGGATTTAGCGAATATGACTTAGGGGTCTTTGATACCATACTATCACAGCCCTATGGGATGATTTTAGTTACTGGTCCAACAGGGAGTGGAAAAACTACCACCCTGTATACAGTCCTAAAGGAGCTAAACAAGGTAGAGAAAAATATAATTACAATAGAAGACCCTGTAGAATACAAGCTAGCAGGGATAAACCAGGTCCAGGTTAACCCAAAGACAAATCTTACTTTTGCGACAGGGCTAAGGTCAATATTAAGGCAAGACCCAGATATTGTTATGGTAGGTGAGATAAGGGACCCTGAAACGGCACTTATTGCAACACAAGCAGCAATTACAGGCCATCTTGTGCTCTCAACACTGCATACCAACGATAGCCCATCGTCTATTGCAAGGTTGGTTGATATGGGAGTAGAACCCTACCTGGTATCCTCTGCAATTATAGGAGTAGTCTCCCAGCGCCTAGTAAAACTACTATGCCCAAGATGCAAAATTTCCTATGAGGCAAATGATAAACAAAAAAGCACCATAAACACTAATATAAAAGAAACACTAATATTAAATAAGGCGGGACAGGGATGCAGTGCCTGCAACAATGGATATAAAGGAAGAACGGCAATCCACGAACTTATGCCCATCAATGAAGAAGTTAGGCATCTAATTGATAAGGGTGCAAATATTGATACTATAAGGGCAACGGCTATAGAAGGTGGGATGAATACACTGCTACAGGCAGCAATCATACTAGCACTAGAAGGAAAAATATCCTATGAAGAAATACTGCGTGTAGGATTTACACTGGGATAGGGGTGGCGAAATTAATATAATAGAATTAATTAATATAGCAAAAGATCAAAAAGCGTCTGATATCCATATAACCGTAGGACTTCCTCCAGTTTTTAGGATTAATGGTAGGATAAAAAAGGTATTTGAAGGGGAGAGGCTATCACCTGAGGATAGTAGGGATTTGGTCCAGCAGATTTTAGGCGAAGACAGGATGGAAAAACTAGATGAAGAAGGTCAAATAGACACATCTTTTTCTAGTCCAGGTATAGGAAGGTGTAGGGTTAATGCCTATAAGCAAAGAGGCTCTTACGGGATGGCACTAAGAATTATACCACTTACAATTCCAAGTGTTGAGGAGCTAGGTCTGCCACCTGTAGTCAATGACCTATCAAAACTTGCAAGGGGCCTTATACTAGTTACAGGACCAACGGGAAGCGGAAAATCAACTACCTTAGCTGCACTTGTAGATTTAATAAATAAAGAGCAAGAGGTACATATACTGACATTAGAGGATCCTATAGAGTACCTTCATAAGCATAATAAAAGTATGGTTAACCAAAGGGAAATAGGCCTAGACTCTAAGTCCTTCTCAGATAGTCTAAGGGCGGCTCTACGCCAGGATCCAGATGTAATACTGGTAGGAGAAATGAGGGATATGGAAACCATATCTATAGCACTTACAGCAGCAGAAACAGGCCACCTTGTACTATCAACCTTGCATACAATAGGGGCTGCAAAGACCATTGACAGGGTAATAGATGTATTCCCTCCCCACCAGCAGCAACAAGTAAGGGTGCAGTTCGCATCAGTGACCCAGGCCATAATATCACAGCAGCTACTTCCCAAGGCAGATGGAACTGGAAGGGCAGCAGCCTTTGAGGTTATGGTAGCAACACCTGCCATAAGAAATCTAATAAGGGAAGAAAAAATACATCAAATTGATAGTGCCATACAAACAGGTGCAAAGTATAAGATGCAAACTATGGATAACTCCTTATTAGACTTATACAGAAAAGGAATAATTACAAAAGATATAGCCTTAATGCAAGCAATTAATCAGGAAAACTTAAAAAAATATATTATTTAAGGATTAAGGTGTATAACTATGATTTATAAATATAAAGCAATATCCCAAAGCGGGGATCCTATAGAGGGTTTTTTTGAAGGTGAGTCTGAAACAGAAGTGTTAGCTATGCTAAAAACAAATCAATATATGCCCATATCTATCGAAAAGGACATAGGCACAAGTGCAAAGCTTGATTTGTTTTCAAAGAAGGTAAAAAAGAAGGACCTAGCTATACTATGCAGGCAGTTTTATACCATGATTAATGCAGGGGTTGAGATTACAACAGGGCTAGAAATATTAAGCAAGCAATCAAGCAATAAAACCTTAAGTCATACATTAAGCATAGTACATGAAGATGTCCAAAAGGGATTTACCCTATCAGAGAGCATGCGAAAGCACCAAAAGGTATTTCCAAGTTTATTAATTAATATGGTACAAGCAGGAGAGGTCAGTGGTAATCTAGATACCATAATGGAAAGAATGGCAGTACACTTTGAAAAAGAAAACAAGCTAGAAAATAAGATGAAATCAGCTATGATTTACCCAAGTATACTTGGCCTTGTATCTATAGCAGTTGTAGTATTTTTACTTGTGGCTGTAATGCCTACCTTTATAGGAATGTTTGAATCAAGTGGCCAGACCCTACCAGCGCCAACACAAATCCTTATGGGACTAAGTGGGAAGCTAACAGAGTTTTGGTATTTATTCTTAGGTGGAACGGTAATTATTGTTGGTGGTTTTACACTATACAGGCAAAGTGCAGTAGGCCGAACAACCCTAGACTCACTTAAACTAAAGATACCTATTGTAAATGATACCAGTGTAAAAATAGTTACATCACGCTTTACCAGAACATTATCAACCTTAATGTCAAGTGGAATTCCTCTTCTTGAATCCATAGAGGTAGTTGGTAAGGTTGTAGGGAATAAGGTTGTGGAAAATAGGCTAGAAGACTCTATCGAAGATATAAGAAAGGGGGCTACCCTATCAAGAGCCATAAAAGATGTAAAAGTATTTCCACCAATGCTTGATTCTATGATTAAAGTAGGTGAGGAATCTGGTTCTTTGGATGACATATTATATAAGACAGCAGACTTTTATGATGAGGAAGTGGAGCTAGCACTCCAAAGGGTGGCAACTCTTGTAGAGCCAGTAATGTTAGTTGTTATGGCGCTACTGATAGGCTTTATAGTTATAGCAATGGCACTACCAATGTTCGATATGGTTAATACAATATAAGAGACTTGGCAAAACTAGGGAAATCTAGTGACGCAAAGCCAGAATCTAAAATTATCTTAATAAATTAAGGTAATAATGATCGATCGGCTGCACCAATTGATAGTAGACTATGAATTGTGCAGTTTTTTTGTGGCTAAAAATTCAATTTGTAGCTACTATGCAAATAAGAAATAGATTAATTTGAAGGGGGGGCCAGTAACTAAAAGGCGCAGTAAGGTAATATAAAAATAAAATTGAATAAATTCAAGGAGGCGGAGAATATGTTAAATATGTTAAATGTGAAAATGAAAAAAAGAAAAGGGTTTACACTTATAGAGTTAGTTGTAGTTATTGCCATACTAGGGATATTAGTGGCTATAGCGGTTCCAAAGCTAAGTGACTCAAGAAAAAATGCAGCTATATCAGCCCATAATGC
>CAYUEJ010000002.1:12156-15040 GCA_964442565.1 uncultured Candidatus Epulonipiscium sp. | reverse complement strand
TCATTCTTAAACGTATGCATCTACCGGATACCAAGGCAAGAAAGCATTGCTTTCCCGCCTTCACACTGCCCGGGCTGCGATACAAATTTAAGGTGGTTTAATTTAATACCTGTACTAAGCTATGCTATGCAAAAGGGAAAATGTGGATACTGCAAGGAAAAAATCTCCTTCCAGTATCCTATAGTCGAACTCCTTAATGCAGGCGTGTATTTATTAACATACATAAAATACGGGTTCACACTAGAATTCTTCTTCTATGGGGTTATCTTCTCTATATTAATTATCATTGCCTTTATAGACTTGAAAGATATGGTAATACCAGACCTTTTAGTAGTTTTTATTATAGTTGTGACCATTATATACAAATTAGCTTCATACATTATCTATGATAATTCACCCCAGCTACTAGATAGTGTTAGCGGACTTGTCTTATCATCATTGCTATTTATCATTATAATTGTAGCCACCAGGGGTGGAATGGGGGAGGGAGATGTAACCCTCATAGGCTCATTAGGCCTAATCCTAGGTATAGAAAAAATCTTTCTTACAGTATTATTATCCTTTATATTAGGTGCAATCCTATCTGTATTACTATTAGTTACAAAGGTAAAAGGGAGAAAAGACCCAATCCCCTTTGGACCATTTATTATACTTGGGTTTTTTACAGTAGTCTTTTGGGGAGAGCAGCTCATAAGCTGGTATGTAAATACATTCTTAAGGAGTGTTTAAAATGAAAAAAAGAAAAGGAATGACACTCATAGAAGTTGTTTTTTCTATTATGATTTTGAGTATAATCAGCATCTCGATTTTGCCCATAGCTGCCCATGCTGTGAAGTTTGCAAAGTGGAATAATATAAAACTTAATGCCCTAAACTTGGCCTATAGCCAGGTGGAGTGGCTAAAAACATTGAACTATGATGAATTGGGGCTTAAGGTTGAAAAATATTCTCCATATGGAATTGTAGAACCTAGCCAATACATAAACGAAGGAGAACCAGTCAATATAGACGGGGTACTATATAAGATTCATACAGGTATATACTGGGAAAAGGCTACATCTTCAATGGGAGAGCCAGTGGCCCAAGCTATGAAAAAGGTTGATGTAACCATAGAGGCCACAGATGTTAGTACGGGAGCCATGGAAGAATATGCAGTTTTAGGAACCTTAATTACCAGGGAAAGTGAACGAAAGCCTACAGAACCAGGCCATATAATTACTAGGGTCTACTTAAGAGGGGGCAATGAGGCGGCCAAAAATGTTAGAGTAGGACTTGGTAAATCGCAAAGTTATAATAGTTACACCAATACAGACGATAAGGGAGAAGCCCTATTTGGTGACCTTACCCAGGGGACTTATTATATAGAGCCTACCCACTGGAAATATAGCTCTTTAATGATCATGCCTCATGGGGTAGATAGCAGTAAAACAAAATGGAAAACAAATAAAGAGGTTCTAGTTCCCAAATGGGATAAAAACAATAAGGATGCAATTAAGTTCCCAGAAGAAACTTTTATTATTGATTTTCCAGGCCAGATAAAAATTGCAGATAATGCTAGATATCCTAAGGATGCTGATTTTATTATTAAACCAACGGGTGAGTCATATATACCAGCCGAGGGTGAAAGTGAAGATCATATGAAGTTAGTAACTAAAGTTAAGAATATAAGTAACACTAACTTTTGGAGACTATGGAACTACGAATATGACATAAGCTGGGGGAGTGAAAAGTTCTACCTAGAGGACGAAAAGACCAGTAAGATATGGGATGGTAAGTTTGATATGTCAAACTTAAATAAAGACTCTGTTGCAGAAGTTGATTTAAAATTTGGCTTAGAAGGCGCAGCTGTAGTTAGAAATCCTGATGATCCCACAAGTCCGGTGGAAATAAGGCTAATATTTAGTTCTAATATTTCTGGATTTGAGGGCATGGAATTTGCAATTAATAATCAAATAATACCTATAGATGGAGAATTAGTTTCTATAGAGAAAACGATTAATAAAAGCAATCAAGTTACAATAAGGATAGATGAAACTATAGGGGTTGATAGTGGTGAGCTAGAGTTTACAATCATTAACTATAAATCTATTACAAATAGTTATGGGATGACCTTGGCAGGAGAGAAGAGCAGTATTACCATAAGTCAATAGGCTATTAACAGATAAGGAGGCTACTATGAAACTGCGAAAAGGAATAACCTTAATTGAACTACTGGTGGCCATACCCTTGCTTTCTATCATTTTATTAATTGCATATAATATGTTGTTCATGGCAAGTAGGAGTTTTAAATATACCAATGATACTTTTAACACAGGAGAAGATATCAGGTTGTTTACAACAACTATTCAAAAAGAAGCTAATCAGGCTAAAAAGGCCAATGATGACACACCCTTATATAGGCCAAAAGCAAATGGTAAAGAACTATATATATATACAGATTTACACGAAGAAGGTAAGCCAACCCTAATTAGATATAAGCTTGAGAATAACCAAATATTGAGGGGTACAGAAAGCACCACAAACGATAAGAATAAGTATCCTTATAAATTTAATACAAATGGATTTAGAAACGAAAAAGTGGTTTTAAGTAATGTAACTTCTTCAAGCATTTTTGGTGAGGTTGAAAGGGTAAGGGAAGAAAAGAAGTTTAAAGATGAAAATGACCATAGAAGAAGGATTAAGATGGAAATTGAAATTTCCACTGGGGAAGGTAATGCCCCTATTAAGATCCATACAATTTTAACTAATAAAAGTAGAAATGAATTCGATGATTAGGAGGGATTAGATGAGGCTAAGGGCAAACAGAAAAGGAATGACATTACCTATTGTTATTATCATTATGACCATTATGATTATACTTGGTTTTTCCACACTATACCTAACAT
>CAYUEJ010000002.1:1099-12142 GCA_964442565.1 uncultured Candidatus Epulonipiscium sp. | reverse complement strand
GGCATTTGAATGATAATCTAAACTTTTATAGCACTGATGCCCATGACAAAATGATGAATACCCCCATTGAATTTGAAGATGGCTATTTTATGCTAGAAGTTGATAAGCCTAGTGATGTTGAAAGATTTATAACCATTAAATCTACAGGATGGAGTAATAACAATCCTGATATAAAAAGAACTATTTTAACCAAGATTAGGAAAAAGCAGTTTGTTCATCATGTTTATGTTAGTGATAATGATGGAGACAATATTTGGTGGGCTAGTGGTGATGAAAGCCATGGACCATATCACACAAATACAACTTTAAATATCCAGCAAAAGCCAGTATTTTACGATACTGTAAGCTATGTAGGAGAGTTTGAAAAGGGTAGGGACTATGATCCAGATTATAAGGTTAAGGATCCCCAACAACCACAAAAAAGTGAAGAGCTAGAGTTCCCAGAAAATAATAAGGACCTAAGATCATGGGCAGAGAAAGATAATATGCTTTTTGAGGGACGCACATGCATATTTTTAGATGGTGATAAGGTGCACATTAGAAACCAAAATGATGACGTAACTAAAACATATAGTATATCTAAAGATATTCCTAACCTAGTAATTTACGTAGATAAGGTTCCTGATACTGACAAGAATATAAAAGGCAATAGTGATAAATTTGGAATAAGGTCGGGCAATGTATTTGTATCAGGCAAGCTAGAAGGTAGGCTTACTATAGGTGCGGAGGATACAATATATATAACCTATGATGACCCAACTAATTGGTATGATTATACTGAAGCAGATATTTACAATAAGAACAAAACTCCAAACCAACCTCCTACTACATTCAAATGGGGAGGGAAGAGCAACCAGACTTATCCTGAATCAGGTGGAGTGGAATATTCAAATACTTATTTCGATGGTGAAAAAACTCCAAAAGGGCAAAAAATGTCCTCCTATGATAGCGAAAAGAAGATATGGACCCGTTATTCATTTGATAAAAATGATAAAACTAAGCCTGGAAAGGATATGCTAGGATTAATAGCAAATAAAAATATTTTGATTTTACATTATGGCTGGCCTAAAAGGGCAAATAATCCTGATGGAAAAGATGATAGATGGAATTTTGCATGGGACAAGTGGAAGGATAATAGTAAATATGTACGGGAATATCTTTATGCAGGAACATATTATAATATAAAAATTGAAGGTTATGGTACTTATCCTATATTAAAAGTTGGTATAATGTATGGGTGCCGGATTCAGACCCAAAGTGGATAACCAAAACTTATACCTATGATGTTGCACCCAAAGACATTACCATACATGCAGCCTTATTTTCAGTATTAGATGGCAATGGATTTGGATTTGAGGATTATGGTAAGGGTGGCAGGAAAGGTGATATCATCCTATGGGGTAATATCACCCAAAGGAAAAGGAAGGCTGTAGGTACAGTGGGGAGCACTGGCTATAGCAAAAAATACGCCCACGATCCCCGAATGTTCTACGATTACCCACCCCGCATACTAGAACCAACTAACGTAGGTTGGGAAATCCATGAGTGGAAAGAAGTAAAGAATCATATAGAAGAAAAACCATAAAGGAGGTCATAGCTTTGAGAATTCCAAGAAAAACCCTCTCTATTGACTTTGGTTCTAGAGAAATTAAGATTATCGAGGGAAAATATAAAAAAGGGAGTATACAAATATTAAAGGTGGATTCAGTGGAAATTGCCCCGGCTATATACGAAAATGGTAAAATCTTAAATAAAACTGAGCTAGTTAAGCAAATAAAATATCTTATAGATAAAAATAAAATAAAAACAAGCTCAGTCCACGCTATTATAAATAGCTCGGATATATTAACTAGAGAGATTATTATTCCAGATGTTTCCCAAGATGAAATAGAATCAGTAATAAAGTATCAAATTGCCGATAATTTACCTATTGATGTTGAGGAATATGCAGTTCAGTATTTAAACCAGGGTAGTATAGTTGCAGATGATAGGGAAAAGATAAAGATATTGCTATTAGCTATTCCAGAAGATATGGTTCTAAGTCACATGGATTTATTAAGGAGTGCTGGGCTTAAGCCAGAGGTTCTAGACTATCAGGGCAACTCTATGGCAAAGTTACTGGGCCTTAATAATAATATTAATCAAAGCTATAATGCCCCTGATTTAACTATAGCATCTATAGATATAGGCTATACAAGTGCCAAAATAACCATTACTAAAAATGGGAAAATAGAAGTTGCTAGAGTTATTGATTTTGGTATGAAAACATTAAATGAAACTATACTATCATTCTTTGAATACCCAGTATCTCAAATAGAAAAACAACTGAGGAGCATAAGAAGTCTGGAAATCATGAGCGATGAATTTTCAGATGAGGCAAGGTTTTCTAATGTTGTTAGGTCAACTATAATTGATTTTTGTGAAAAGGTAGACGCCGTTTTTAGGCACTACAATACAAGGGAAACAGGCAATGCTATAGATTGTATATTGCTCCAAGGTGGAGTTTCAAATATTAACCAAATAGATAAGGTTTGTTCCGCGCACTTTAATATAAATGCGTCCCAGCTATCTACACTAGATAAAATTAACTGGGAGGGGGACCTATATAAATATGCTAATGCAATCGGCGGATTAATCAGAATGGATGTGAGATAAGAATGGGAGATTTAAACTTTTTTGATGACTATTTAGAAAAAAAAGAAATAAAATTAAATCAAAACCTATTATACTTTATTGTATTAGGTGGAGTTTGTATATTATCTGTAGGATATATTGCTTATAACTCATTTCTTATTAGGTCAGAATCCAAAATAGTTAATAGTTTGGCCTTGATGGCAGAAAACCCTGAAGTCTTAAACAAGGTGGATAAAATAACGCAAAAAGAAACCCAGTTAAGTGAACTTAGGGATGTTGTTGACAGCATTAAAACCCTTGATGCAATTGTCAAAGATAAAGAGCAAATAGATGAAAGTCTAATAGAAGAAATCAATGACAATATACCAGATGGCATCTTCTTAACATCACTTAACATTCAAAAAGGTGAGATTTATATAATGGGTATATCAAGGGATAAGTGGTCCGTAGCCGAGTTCCAAAAAAACCTAAAATCATTAGAGGACTATGAAGAATTATTTGTATCACATATTGCATTAGAAGATAATGGTTATAACTTTGCTTTAGATATGACATTAAGGGGTGAGGAAGAAGATGAAGAACCAGACGAAGAAGAGGATACCGAAGCACCTGCAGATGAGGGAGCTGAAGAACAGTGAGAAGGTCTTATTAGGAGCTCTAGCTATTATACTTGTAGTTTTATCAAGCTATCAATTTGCCATTACACCACAAAAGCGTAAACTAGAAGGTTTTAGTAAGCAAAAAATAGAATACCAGGATCAAATTAATGAGCATGGCAGCATCATTAGTCAGGAAAATCAAATAGATGCAGACTTAATATTATTAGAAGAGGAAAAAGAATTACTTACATCCAGATATTTCCCAAAACTTGATCAGGCACAGGCGATTTATTTATTAAATAGCCTATTGATAGATGATGAGATTGAAGTTTCAGATATGGATTTTGATAGGCCAAGTTTTGAAGAAGTAGATGAACTTCAGATGAAACATATGGATGTCTCGATTCCTTTCGAGGGTACATACCCTGGTATTATAAATGCAATTAATAACCTAAATAACAGTCCTAGGCATATACTTGTAGATAGTGTAGCTATGGATCGTAATGGTAATAATGCCTTAACTGGTAATATATCAGTAAGGGTTTATGGCTTAGATGATTTGATAAATGAAGATAAGGAAGTAGTAATTATTCCTACCCAGGAACGTGAGATACCAGATGCTACCCCATTCACAGCTTATAGTGGTTATGTAGAAAAAGATTCTAATCAAGGTGGACCTGTAGGTGAAGCTATTAACGAAGCTACTTCCCAAGGAATAAATCCTTATAGCCCAGAATACTCCGTAGACTACGAAAAAGATAACGAATCATCCACACTTCCAGAAGGAGAATTCAAAAAGTAGCTACCACTTTTTTGGCTAAATTGACTTGACTATATACTATGGTATACTTGTATAGGTAGATTATTTTAGCCGAAGGACGGAGATGACATGTTTAAACTTATAGACTACTTAAAAGACTTTAAAAAAGAAGTGATTCTTGGACCACTTTTTAAACTTGCGGAGGCAGTATTAGAACTTATTGTTCCATTAGTTATGATGAAAATTATTGATATAGGGGTCAAAAACGGAGATTTATCTTATGTACTAAAGATGGGCGGGGTTATGCTCTTACTCGGGGTAGTAGGCTTTGCCTGCTCCTTAACCTGCCAGCGTTATGCTGCAATAGCATCACAAGGTGGGGGCACTACACTTAGGAATGCGATGTTTAAGCATATCAATACCTTTTCACATTCTGAGGTTGATAGGTTTGGGACACCTTCACTAATAACAAGGATAACTAATGATGTAAACCAGTTACAACTTGCAGTAGCTATGTTTATTAGACTAGTTGTTAGGGCGCCATTTTTGGTGATAGGTTCAGTTGTTATGGCTATGGTATTAGATCTTAAGCTATCAATCATATTTATTATAACAACACCACTTATCTTATTTATTTTATACTTTATAATGAGTAGGTCAGTGCCGTTTTTCCATACTATCCAAAAGAAACTAGATAAGATATCGCTTATAACAAGGGAGAACTTAAGTGGAACCAGGGTTATAAGGGCGTTTTCAAAGCAGGAGATGAATAAGGAAAGATTTTATGAGGCAACAAGAGGCCATACAGATATGGCTATTAGGGTTGGGAAGATTAGTGCGTTTTTAAACCCCTTAACTTACGTAACTATTAATGTAGCCATTGTAGCTATTATTTGGTACGGGGGAATGCGTGTAGATGTTGGTGGTATGACACAAGGGGAAGTTATTGCATATGTAAACTATATGTCTCAGATACTACTTGCCCTAGTTATTATAGCCAATCTAGTAGTTATATTTACAAAGGCTGCAGCATCAGCTGCAAGGGTAAATGAGATACTTGATGTAGAGTCCACAATTATAGGTGGCAATAAAAATGATACAGATAAGGATATCAAAGCACCAAAGATTGAGTTTAAGGGTGTATCATTCTCATATGCAGGTTCTTCTAAATATGCTGTTCAGGATATTAATATAAAAATCGAAAAAGGAGAAACAGTTGGTATAATCGGAGCTACTGGTTCGGGAAAATCAACGATTATTAATCTAATCCCCCGTCTTTATGACGTGTCAAAAGGGGAGGTATTTGTTGATGGAAAAAATGTAAAAGATTATACCCTTAATAATTTAAGGAAAAAGGTAGGAGTTGTCCCCCAGCAGGCTGTCCTATTTAGCGGCACAATAGATGAAAATATCAGATGGGGTGCCCAGGATGCCAGCCATGATGATATACAGCGGGCCCTTGATATTGCCCAGGCATCAGAGTTTGTAAGTGGCCTTACCCAAAAGGGTGATACCAATATTACCCAAGGGGGTAAAAACCTATCAGGTGGTCAAAAGCAAAGGTTAACTATTGCCAGGGCTTTAGTTGGTAAGCCAGATATTCTTATATTAGATGATAGTGCTAGTGCTCTTGATTTTGCGACAGATGCTGCTCTTAGACGGGCGATTAGGGAACAAACTAAGGATAATACCGTTATTATCGTATCCCAAAGGGTAAGCACTATAAGGGATGCTGATAAGATAATAGTATTAGATGGTGGAATAATCAAAGGAATAGGGACCCACACTCAGCTTAATGAAACTAGCGATGTATATAGGGAAATATGCTTATCACAACTTAGTAAAGATGAGGTGAACAACAATGCGTAAAAAAGTTCTATCAAGACTATTAGATTATACAAAGCCATATATGCTCTATGTTATGGGTGCCTTAATCAGTGCTATAGCAAGTGTTGTATTTAAAATGTTTGGGCCGGTGCTAATTGGTCGGGGAATTGATTATATTGTAGGGCCAGGCAATGTTGATTATAGCGGAGTGCTAAAAACCCTAGTATACCTTGGACTAGTGATTATATTAAGTAGTGTATTCCAGTGGCTCTTAGCAAGATTTACCAATGTAATTACCTATAATACTGTTAAAGACATAAGGATAGCGGCATTTAATAAATTAAATAAGGTCCCATTAAACTATATAGATACAACCCCGCACGGGGATATAATTAGTAGGATTGTAAATGATGTTGATAATATATCAGATGGCCTCTTAAGAGGGGCAACAGAACTAATTACAGGTGTTGTAACTATCGTAGGGACACTGTTATTTATGCTATCTATTAACCCGCTTATTACAGCCATTGTTGTATTATTAACTCCGTTATCATTTTTTGTGGCTTCATTTATTGCAAAAAGAACCCATCATATGTTTACGGAGCAATCATCCACTCAAGGTGAGCTAGGTGGCTATATAGAAGAAATGATTGGTAATCAAAAAATAGTAAAGACATTTTGTTTTGAGGATAGAGCACAAGGGAAGTTTGAAGAGATTAATAGCAGGCTTTATGATACTGGTGTAGAGGCGCAGTTTTATTCATCAATAACAAGACCAGCAGCAAGATTTATTAATGGGCTAGTATATGCCTCAGTAGGAATAGTTGGAGCAGTTAATGCAATAAATGGAAGATTATCTGTTGGTCAGCTATCATCTTTTTTAATCTATGCAAACCAGTACACTACACCATTTAGTGAAATTACAGGTGTAATAACAGAAATGCAATCAGCTATTGCATCAGCAGAAAGAATCTTTAGGATATTAGATGAAGAGGATGAGATTCAAGATGATCCTGAGCCGGTGACCATTGATAAGGTTACGGGACAAATTGAGATAGAAAATGTTTCCTTCTCATACACTCCAGAGGTAAAGCTGATTCAAAATCTAAATGTATCTGTAAAGCCAGGTTCAAAAATTGCAATCGTCGGGCCTACGGGGTGTGGTAAAACTACATTTATTAATTTACTCATGAGATTTTATGATGTTAACGAAGGAAGTATAAAAATAGATGGTGTTGATATCAATAGATTGAAACGCAACGATTTAAGAAGTATGTTTGGAATGGTGTTACAAGAAACCTGGCTATATTCTGCTAGTGTAAGGGATAACATAGCTTACGGGAAAGCTGATGCTACGGATGAAGAAGTCATAGCAGCAGCTAAACTTGCCAGGGCCCATGGCTTTATTACGAGGCTCCCAGATGGGTACGACACAATTATATCAGAGGATGGGAATAATATTTCTCATGGACAAAAACAGTTACTATGTATTGCTAGAATAATGCTTGTACAGCCACCAATGCTGATTCTTGATGAGGCTACAAGTAGTATAGATACTATGACGGAAAAACGTGTACAGCAGGCTTTCAATACCTTGATGGAGGGGAGAACTAGCTTTGTTGTGGCCCATAGATTATCTACTATAAAAGGTGCTGATGAAATCCTAGTTATGGATAAGGGCAACATTATAGAGCAAGGAACCCATGAGGAGCTGTTAGGCCAGGGTGGGTTCTACCATAGGCTGTATAATAGCCAGTTTGCGGTTGGCTAACGGGGCTGATGATGCAGGGGAATGGGGATATGTCATACGCTCATGTGGGCAGGAATTTCTAAAGTACTAATGCTCAAAAAAGGGGTAGTTACCTAAAAGTCAAAACTCGCTAACGCTCAAACAATTGACTTTTTTAACGGTAACTACCCCTATTTTTCACAAAGTACTTTGACGAAATTCTTGCAACACACCGCTTAATGACATATCCCCATTCCCCTTGCACATGATGCTACGTTTAGTAGCCTCAGCCATCGCACCGGAAGGCTTTAGGTCTCCCCTAGGACTAACCAATCCACCATAGGGGGACACAGTAGCCAACAAAATCTAGGGTCTGGTGGGGGCAAGCGAAGGATTATAAGAATTTCGTAAAAGTACATTGGAGAGGGCAGGTTAATTTGCGTTAAAAAAGCCAACTGTCTGAGCGGCAGCGAGTTTTGGCTTTTAGCAAATTAAACCTACCCGAACCAATAGTACTTTAGAAATTCTTATCCCCACCAAGCGGCCCCTACCAGGCCCCAGATTTTGTGGCCCTATCCATCTAATCGATTTCGGTAGCCCCTTCATCAATTAAGATAGCGTCAAGTTCTGTCTCCCAATCGATATAAATCTCATCAGACATATCAGGATTAGTGGCGGAATTACTTACAGGTTCAGTTAATATGTAGTCATCTACATAGTCATCGGATTTATCTAGATTACCATCCATCATATCAACAGTTTGATCAGGAAGTGCAAGGGCATCTTTAATAGCGCTCATAAGAAATGCTGCTGTTTCTTTGCCTTGGGCAAATTCTTCAATCTCAAGAGATTGGGTTTTTGTTACTTGTTCGTTAATGTAAGCGATACTAGGTTCAAAAAGTGGGTACATAAGCTTAGCTTGTTCATCCATGTTCCGTAACTCTATGGATTTTATAGCGTTCTTATGGATGGAAACTGCAACATTAAAATCCGCATTATCAAGAGATATTTCTGCCAAATAGAGACCATCGTTAAATCCTTGATCAGGTGAAAAAGTAGTTTTGGTAGCTGTCAACTTTGAGATGAAGAATACAACCATTACAATAGCAAGTATCGTTACAATCACCGGAATCCATAAATCTTTTAACTTAAAAACCATGAACTTTGGTTTAGACATGGGAATCCCTCCTTAAAATAATATTTATAATAATATATATGGACAATCAAAGAAAGTATGCTATTATCTGAAAAGATAATTACATATAGCTAATAGTATTTATAGAAATATATCTATATGGTACAATTGTACAGTAGTACAATTATTTACAGGAGTTAAGATAGTTTAATAGAGGGAGGGGTAATATGTTGCCATTGGAGCGGAGACACAATATTATAAAACAAATATCTATTAATAAATCGGTTAGGGTAGTTGAATTAAGTAGGGAGTTTGGGGTAACTGAGGAAACAATACGTAGGGATTTGGAAAAGCTTGAAAAGGAAGGGGTTCTTGTACGAACATATGGAGGGGCGGTGCATACAAAAAAGCCAAGTGGTAAACTTCCACTCAGTGCCCGGCTGAGGGAAAATATAGAGGGGAAAAAGCTTATAGGTAAAATAATATCTGGTCTTATTCATGAAGGTGATACGGTAATGATAGGAAGCGGAAGTACTAACCAAAAAATTGCCAGGCAAATTAGCACACATAAAAATATAAAAATTATTACAAATTCAGTTGGGACTTTATCAGAAGTAATGCAAAATAATGATATAAAGATAATTTGCACAGGTGGGGTATTATCTGTGGACAACCTATCTTTTACAGGCTCAACTGCAATGGAAAATATAAACAGTTACTATGCAGATAAGGTTATTTTATCATGTAGGGGTATCGATACCATAAGGGGGATAATGGAATCTAATGAAGGAGAAGTTGGCATAAAAAGGACTATGATCAAATGCGGTAAAACAATTATATTAGTAGTAGATCATACAAAGTTTGATTCATATGCTATAGTTACTTTATTTAACTTTAAGGATATAGATATAGTAGTTACAGATATAAAACCGTGTGATAGATGGATGAGATTCTTTGAAGATAATGATATAAGGTGTATTTATGAAGTATAATATAATAGCTAATCTTGCTAAGGCGAACGTTTTTTGTAAATATTAAAAAAATGTTCGATTTACCCTTGACCCAATACTATAAATTATGTATTATGATTATAGGTTACATAATATTTTTGACATAATACAAGGGGGAAGAAAATGGAGTTTTTTAAGCTTAAAGAGAATAACACAGATGTAAGAACTGAAATCATGGCAGGTATCACAACATTTATGACAATGGCGTATATCCTCGCAGTAAACCCAAACATATTAGGGGTAGCTGGCATGGATCCAGGAGGAGTATTTACCGCAACGGCATTATCAGCAGTTATTGCAACGGTAGCTATGGCCTTGTTAGCTAACTATCCATTTGGTTTAGCGCCGGGTATGGGGCTTAATGCATTTTTCGCTTTTACAGTAGTTGGTGTTATGGGCAAGAGCTGGCAGTTTGCAATGACATGTATTCTTGCAGAAGGAATCATATTTATAATTTTAACATTTTTGAATGTAAGAGAGGCAATTTTTAATGCCATACCAACGACTATTAAATATTCTGTAAGTGCAGGGATTGGTTTGTTTATTACATTTATAGGATTGCAAAATGCAGGGATAATTGTTGGAGATGGTGCCACTTTGGTAAAATTAGGTGATATGATGTTAGCACCAGCAGTTCTAGCAATAGTTGGGGTTATAATAACAACAATTCTCTTAAAGAAAAATATTAAAGGGGCCCTTTTATTTGGTGTTTTAATAACCTATGTATTAGGAATTGGGGCGGAGTTAATAGGATGGTATGTACCAGATATGGAAACAAGTTTTTCATTAATACCAGCTATGCCATTATTAAAAAGACCACCAAGCCTAAGTCAAGTAGCATTTCAATTTGTACCATTTAGTGAGTTGTTTGCAGATTTAAATAGCTTTATGACTTTTGTAATAGTAACATTTACATTTTTATTTGTAGACTTATTTGATACCTTAGGAACACTTATGGGAGTAGCAAGTAAGACAGATTACCTAGATGAAGATGGTAAACTTCCTAGAATAAAACAAGCACTTATGGCAGATGCTATAGGAACAACAGTTGGAGCAATGCTAGGAACATCAACAGTAACAACATATGTAGAAAGTAGTGCAGGTGTTGCAGAAGGTGGTAGGACAGGTTTAACGGCGCTAACTACAGCGGCATGTTTTGCATTAGCACTTTTATTTTCACCAATTTTTCTTGCAATTCCTGGTTTTGCAACAGCACCAGCATTGGTTATTGTAGGTGTATTTATGATTGATGGTATTACAAAAGTTGATTTTACAGATATTACAGAATCACTACCAGCATTTTTAACCATGGCTATGATGCCACTTGCATATAGTATCTCGGAAGGACT
>CAYUEJ010000002.1:0-1089 GCA_964442565.1 uncultured Candidatus Epulonipiscium sp. | reverse complement strand
ATCTTTGGTATTATATCTTATGTAATTGTTAAGGCATTTACTGGCAAAGCTAAAGAAGTTACATGGATGATGTATGGTTTGGCTATTGTATTTGCAATTAAGCTGATAGTAGCATCGCCAACCTTCACAGTCCTCATGGGCTGGTAGAAAACTTAACATATAGTAAGCTTGGTATGTCATATTCTGGTGCCTTTACAACCAAAGTTGGCAGCACCAGAATATGACATACCAAGCGAAGTCTTTATATAACTGACGGAAACAGGATTAACCTGTAGGGAATATAAAGAAATACTAAAAAGTCGACCGTCTGGGCTATACTTGGCATTTTATGCAGTATTGCTTGGGCGGTCTTTTTATATAATAGGAAAAATATATAAGGAGGACTAAAATGAGAGCATTAATAAGTGTATCAGACAAAACAGGTATAGTTGAATTTGGGTCAAAGTTAAAGGAACTAGGGGTTGATATAATCTCTACTGGAGGGACAGCTAAAGCATTAGAGGATTCAGGGGTAGATGTTATAGGAATATCAGATGTTACGAAATTTCCTGAGTGTTTAGGTGGAAGGGTAAAGACGCTGCATCCTAATATTCATGCAGGATTATTGGCAGTAAGAGGTAACGAAGACCACATGAAGCAAATAGACAAGCTTGGGGTTAAGACTATAGATATCGTGGTTGTTAACCTATATCCTTTTAAAGAAACAATTTTAAAAGAAGGCGTAACACTAGAAGATGCTATAGAAAACATAGATATAGGTGGTCCCACAATGCTTCGTAGTGCTGCAAAGAACAATCAGGATGTAATTGTTATAGTTGACCCTAGAGATTATGATATTGTACTTAAAGAGCTTGCAGCTGGTGGTGTTTCAAGAAAAACAAAGTTCTACCTTGCATCTAAGGTTTTTGAACATACAGCCCATTATGATGCTATGATTGCAAATTATCTTAGGGAGCAAAGAGAAGCAGATGATTTACCTGAGACCTTAACCTTAACTTTTGAGAAAGTACAACAAATGAGATACGGAGAAAATCCACACCAAAACGCAGCATTTTATGAGGAAGTTACTGGTAAAAAAGGAACACTTGC
>CAYUEJ010000001.1:7787-29327 GCA_964442565.1 uncultured Candidatus Epulonipiscium sp. | reverse complement strand
TGAAGTTTTCATTTCATCTTGTATATCTACAGTTATAATTTTATCCTTAATTACTTTATCTTCACTGTTTTCCACTTTTTATCCTCCTCCTGCTCGTATTTTAAATATCTAGATTTTTTACAGTACGAGCGTATTCCTGGATAAATTCTCGTCTTGGCTCTACTTTATCACCCATTAGTGCTGTAAATATTTGATCTACTTCTGCCGCATCTTCCATTTCTACACGTACAAGGGTCCTTGTTTCAGGATTCATTGTTGTATCCCACAGTTGCTCCGGGTTCATTTCTCCGAGCCCCTTATAACGTTGCATAGAGATACCTGTACGGCCTATATCATCTAACAAAATCTCTAATTCCTTCTCATCAAATACATAATGCTCTTTTTTATTTTTTTCGACTTTATACAGAGGTGGCTGGGCAATATATATATATCCTTTTTCAATCAGCTCCCTATAATATCTGTAAAAGAAGGTAAGAAGTAGGGTTCTTATATGAGCACCATCAACGTCCGCGTCAGTCATAATTACAATTTTATGATATCTAAGCTTTTCAATATCAAAATCATCAGTAATGCCTGCTCCAAAAGCAGTAATCATATTACGTATTTCCTCACTTGCAAATATACGGTCAAGACGTGCCTTCTCAACATTTAAGATTTTACCCTTAAGTGGTAGAATGGCCTGTGTCTGCCTAGACCTTGCTGTTTTCGCAGACCCACCAGCAGAATCCCCTTCCACCAGGTATATTTCACAAAGACTAGGGTCCTTCTCAGAACAATCTGCTAGCTTCCCAGGTAGAGCATTACTTTCTAGCACGCTTTTTCGTCTTGTTAGTTCCCTTGCATTACGAGCTGCCTCTCTTGCCCTTGCAGCCATTACACCTTTTTGCACGATTATTTTACCTACGTTAGGATTTTGTTCTAGGAAGTAAGTAAGCTGTTCTGATACCATTGATTCTACCGCACCTCTTACTTCACTGTTTCCAAGTTTAGTCTTTGTTTGCCCTTCAAATTGTGGCTCCTGAACTTTGATACTTATGATACTTGTAATACCTTCCCTTACATCTTCACCACTTAGGTTCTTATCAGCCTCTTTTAACAAACCATTTTTTCTAGAGTATTCATTAACAGTTTTTGTAATCGCTGCCCTAAAACCTGAAAGATGTGTTCCACCTTCTATGGTGTTAATATTATTAACGAAAGTAAATACGTTCTCTACATAGCTATCATTATGCTGAAAGGCAATTTCAATAAATATATCATCCTTATCGCCTTCACAGTAAAATACCTCTTTATAAATTGGCGTTTTATTTTTATTTAAATGACCAACAAACTCTTTTATACCGCCCTCATAATAAAAATTCTTAACCTTACTGGGATCTTCTCTAAGGTCCGTTAGTTCGATATTTAATCCTTTTGTTAAAAAAGCTGTCTCTTGTAATCGTTTTCTTAAAATATCAAACTCATATTCTATTGATTCAAATATCTCTTTATCCGGTTTAAAGTGGACAAATGTACCAGTTATATCAGTTGTTCCTACTTCTTCCATACCTCCAACTGCTATGCCTCTTTCAAATTTAACTTCATGAATTATACCGTCCACATGAACCCGGGCTACTAGCCATTCAGATAAGGCATTTACAACTGCGGCCCCAACACCATGTAGCCCACCTGAAACTTTATACCCACCGCCACCAAACTTACCACCAGCATGTAGGGTTGTTAATACAACCTCTAGAGCTGATATGCCTTTTTCTGCAATAACACCTATCGGTATCCCACGCCCATTATCCTTAACAGAGATAGAGTTATCTGGATGAATCTTCACTTCTATTTTATCGCAATACCCTGCTAAAGCCTCATCAACTGCATTATCCACGATTTCATATACTAAATGGTGAAGACCTTTTGAGGAGGTACTGCCAATATACATACTAGGTCTTTTCCGAACAGCCTGCAGCCCCTCTAAAATCTGTATTTGTTTTTCGTCATAATTGGCTACCATAACTAAGATCTCACTCCTTTAAAATAAAAAATGTTGATTCGTCCTTTTCTGGTACACACAACTCTGATTGTAAAAGTACCAGAAGAGGATGAACCAACACACTACACACACAATATTTCAATATATATTATATATCAAAAACCATCTTCTTACAACACGACTAACTAATAAACCCTTTACTAACCTTAAATAATTTACCAATAACCTGAGAGTTCCAAACACTTTCTTCTATTCCTGTACATGTAATAAGCGTTTGGATATTTTGTGTATGGGCAAATAAAAATTGCTGGCGATGATAATCTAATTCAGAAAGCACATCGTCTAGTAATAAGATTGGCTGCTCCCCTAATATCTTTTGTATCATTTTTAGTTGTGCTAATTTTATTGACAGGACAACTGTTCTTTGTTGCCCCTGGGACCCATAGGTACGAACATCCATATTATTGATTAAAAAAACCATATCATCCCTATGAGGACCTATGGATGTAGTTCTTCGAAAGATATCTTTTTTCTGATTATCAGCTAGTTTTTTATTATAATTTTCCACCGACACACTAGGAGAATATAATATTTCTAATTTTTCCTTATCTCCTGATATATTAAAGTGAATTTCCTGGGCTATCTCTTCTAGTTTCTTTATAAACTCTAACCTTTTATTTATAACATTAGATCCGTACTCTAGTATTTGCATATCCCAAACATCTAATAAACTTTGAGCATCTTTAGTTTGCTCAAAGTTTTTTAGTAAGTTATTACGTTGTTTCAATACTTTGTGATATTGCTGCAACTCGTAATAGTATATCCGGTCTATTTGGCATAGCTCAATATCAATAAAACGCCTTCTCTCTCCTGGGCTCCTTTTAATTAATTGTAAATCCTCTGGTGAGAACATAACAACATTAAGGACACCTAGTAAATCTCCTAATTTCCTAATTGGGATACGGTTAATAGCCACCCCTTTACCTCTTTTGTCTATATGAAAGTCTATCTGGTCTTCAACATACTTTTTCTTGATGTTTAGTCTTATATGTGCCTCTGCCTCATCCCACTTAATAACCTCTTTCTCCGTGTTTGTACGGTGGGACCTAGCAGTAGCAGATAAATAAATTGATTCTAGTATATTAGTTTTCCCTTGCGCATTATCTCCCACAAAAACATTAATACCCGGATGGAGCACTAGATTTAGATAGTTGTAATTGCGGAAATTCTGCAATGATAATTCCCGAATATACATATTCTTCCTCCATCCTAAATGATTACATATTGTTGCTTATCAAATTCAATTATATCACCTTTAAATAACTTCTTCCCTCTTTGTGTACAAATTTCATTGTTCACAGTGACTAAGCCTTCTAGTATTATCTGCTTTGCTTCCCCACCTGATTGTACAACACTGGCCATCTTCATCATCTGGGACAGGGTCACAAACTCTTTATTAATTTCAATGTTTTCCATAACCTAATCTCCTTTTAATATTTAGCATTATTATACACTAAGACGGATTGGTAATATTAAGTATTTAAAATGATTCCCATTAACCGGCTGAATAATACAAGGTGCCAAGGAAGAAATGAAATAAATTTCAACTTGATCTTCTTCAATTGATTTTAAGGCCTCAATTAAATATTTAGGATTAAAAGCTATAATCAATTCCTTCCCCTCAAGTGATACCTCAACTTCTTCTCTTGCAGTTCCGAGTTCTGTATTCGAAGTAATGACCATTTTATCTGACTTTAACTCAACTTTAATAGGATTTTTCTTACCTTCACGTGAAATTAAAGCAGCACGCTCAATACTTACTAGAAAATCTTTCCTATCAATCAAAATCTTAGTTTCGTAATCTGTTGAAAAGCTTTGCTCATAACGAAGGAATTCACCTTCAAGTAAACGGGAGACAACTGTACTTGAGCCTAAATCAAACAATACATGTTTATCAGTGAAATATATTGTTACCAAATCACTCTCTTCCCCTGATAAAATCTTGCTTATCTCGCCTAGTGTCTTTCCTGGAACGACAACATCAATTTCCTCGTTCTCAATTGATAACGGTATGTGGCGATAGGATATTCTATAACCATCAACTGATACCATATTAAGGCCATCATCTTTAAGCTGCATAAGGGACCCTGTTAATATTGGACGTGTCTCTTCTTGGGCAACCGAAAAAAGTGTTTGCCTAATAATATCTTTTAACTTTGGTTCTGGAAGAGTGATCCCTTGCAATTTTTCGACTTTAGGAAGCTCCGGAAAATCATCTCCAGATTGTCCTGCTATTTGAAATTTTGAATTATGACAAAGGATTGTAGTCATAAAGTTTTCGTCGACGCTAATTTCTATTTCTTCATTAGGTAATTTTCTTATTATCTCAGAAAAAATCTTAGCCTCTAAAGCTACGTAACCTGGTGATAAAATATCTGCAGGGATAGTACTTTCAATACCTAATTCCAGATCATTACCTACAAGTACTAATTGATTATTTTTCGTTTGTATTAATATACATTCTAGTATAGGTAGAGTTGTTCTGTTAGAAACTGCCTTAAGTACTGTATTTACACTATCTAATAAAACCTCTTGATGACATCTGATATGCATTTTGTTAATAACTCCTTTCGGTATAACATTAATAATAATAAAAGATATTTCAGTAGTAATAGTAATAGGGCCTGTTAGTAGTGTGTGTAAGTGCTTTACCATTAACAAGCAAGCCTATTTGAGCATGTTTATAAGCCTGTGGATAAGAAAACGACAATATTTGAGTTATACACACTGTGCACAAAAAAAAACACAGGGAAAAGTTGTCCACAAATAACACACATGGATAACCACAGCCTAAATATAGTAATTAGTTCCCTGTAATTTTGTTTTCTAATTCATTAATTGTTTGTGTAAGTTCAATATCAGTTTTCATTTGTTTTGCTATTTTTTCGTAGCCATGGATAATTGTTGTATGATCCCTACCACCAAATTGCTTACCTATATTAGGTAGTGATAAATCTGTCAGTTTCCTTGATAAGTACATGGCAATTTGCCTAGGAAAGGCAATAGCTCTAGTTCTCTTTGCGGACTTAAAGTCTTCTGGCTTTAGGTTAAAGTGCCCTGCTACAACCTCTTGTATATATTCTGCAGTAATAACTTTTGGCTTGTCCCTTGATATAAGATCTTTAAGTGCTTCATTAGCAAGTTCAACAGATACTGGCCTATTAGCTAATGAAGAAAAAGCAATGATACGATTAAGAGCACCTTCAAGTTCACGGATATTAGAGATAATCGTTTTAGCAATAAAAAGCAGTACATCTTCTGGTACTGAAAGGCCTTCAAGTTCAGCTTTTTTTCTTAGTATTGCTATTCTTGTTTCTAAATCGGGAGCTTGAATATCTGCAATAAGCCCCCATTCGAAGCGGGAGCGTAATCTCTCTTCTAATGTTTCTATTTCTTTTGGTGGACGATCGCTAGATATTATAATTTGTTTATTTGCATCATGAAGCGTATTAAATGTATGGAAAAATTCCTCCTGGGTTCGCTCCTTACCAACTACGAACTGTATATCGTCAATTAGTAATACATCGATATTCCTATATTTCTTGCGAAAAGTCTCATTCTTATCATCTTTAATGGAGTTTATAAGTTCATTAGTAAACTTTTCAGATGAAGCATAGAGAATTTTAGAATTACTATTTTCAGATGCAATATAATGGGCAATCGAGTGCATAAGGTGAGTTTTTCCAAGTCCAACACCACCATATATAAATAGTGGATTATAAGCCTTAGCCGGAGATTCTGCTACAGCTAAAGCAGCAGCATGGGCCAGGCGATTACTATTGCCGACAACAAACGTATCAAAAGTATACCTTGGATTTAGATTACTTTGAGTGTTAAGTGGGTCTTGGGTTTTATCATTTTGTTTAATAGAGAGCTTTTCTAAGTCTGAACTATCCGATAAGCCAGGCAATATAAATTCAAATTCAAATTCACGATTTAAAACCTGAGATGCACTATTTTTAATAAGTGGTAAATAGCGCGTACTCAGGATATCTTGATTAAATTGATTTTGTACTTCAATTACCATTAGGTTGCCTTCTATGCTGACTAACTTGGTTCCTTTAAACCAGGTATTATATCCAACAGGCGAAGTTTCAGGTTCAATGACTTCTAAAATAGCTTTCCACTGATCATTAAGACGCTGATCCATATATTTGATTCCTCCTAAAATAAGACGTACTTCTTTACATTCTTCACATGTTATTCAGATACTGTCCACAATGTTAGTAATTTAATCACATACACACAAAATATGTTAGTAAGTATTTATAGATAAAAAAATACATAAGAATGTGGATAGTTATGTAAAAGGTAAAATAACAGTTAATATATGATGAAAACAAGGCAAAACAACAATAATTTTATACTTATACACAGAGTTATCAACCGAATGTGGATAAGTGTATGTCTTTTATGTTATCAACACGTATACTTATAATAACAAAAAATATGTGGATAAGCAATAAGATTAGAATATTATCCACAAGTAAGTTATCAAAAGGAATATGTGGATAACATATAATTCAAGAAATGAAATGGACTTAAAAAAAAAGTGGAAGTTGTAGGAATTTACATAATATATGCTTGACTATGCTTATTAAATTTAATATACTAGTAATAGTGTTTATTTGCTTATAGAAATGACTCTCTATATATAATTTTGAAAAGAGATCAATAAGAATGTTATAAATGAGGAGGTACTCAAGATGAAAAGAACATTTCAACCTAAGAAACGTCAAAGAAGTAGAGAACATGGTTTTCGTAAAAGAATGAGAACAAGAAGCGGTAGAGCAATCATTACTAGCAGAAGATCAAGAGGAAGAAAAAAATTATCCGCATAATCCAAGGCCGCAATATTGTGGCCTTGTTTTCCTTATATAAAGGTAATTTTAGGAGTAAACACTTATGATAAACACAGAGTCACTTAAAAAGAATAACGATTTTAGAATAGTATATAGACGTGGTAAATCTGTTTCTAATAGGTACTTAGTGCTATATAAGCTACCTAACAAAACAAATCAGAACAGGCTCGGGATTTCAGTAAGCAAAAAGGTAGGTAATAGTGTAGTAAGAAGCAGAATTACAAGACTAATTCGGGAATCATACAGAGGGCATGAAAGTAATGTAAGTATTGGTTGGGATATAATATTTATTGCAAGAAATCCCGCGAATGGAGCTACATTTCATGAAATTTCACAAGCAATGGAAAATGTATTCCAAAAACAAAAGCTTTATGAGCATTAATAGTTTGATAAAAAAAGGTTTATTGGGACTTATAAAATTTTATCAAGACGGTATATCTCCATTATTAGGTCCAAGATGTAGATTTACACCCACTTGTTCTAATTATACCTATGAAGCTATAGTAGAACATGGTATTATTAAAGGAACTTTCCTGGGAATAAAAAGAATATTAAGATGTAACCCTTTCTTTAAAGGGGGGTATGACCCAGTACCTTGTAAAAAGGATAGAGGATAAGAGCTTTTAAAAAGTTTATATATATTTTAAGGAGGAATTAATGTGGGATGGATTACATCTTTTTTTGGAATGCTGCTAAACTACATTTTTGAGTTTGTAGTTTTAATAATGCCGGCTCCAGTTGCTACATTAGGAATTACTATAATTGTATTTACAATTATAACTAGGCTAATCATGACGCCGCTTCAGGTTATGCAGCAACGCACAACTAAAGGTATGGCTATTATTCAGCCAGAACTAGAAAGACTTCAAAAGAAGTATAAAGATAAGAAGGATACAGAATCACAAGCTAAATACTCAGCTGAGATGCAGGCACTATATAAGAAACATAATATAAATCCACTAGCAGGTTGTTTACCTTTGCTAATTCAAATGCCACTGATAATTGCTTTATTTGGTGTACTTAGGGATGCTAGTACATATATCATAAAGCTAAAAGAGGTATATGTTGGCTTAGCAGATACTATAATGAACTCAGTAACTAACTATCAGCAAATTTTACAACCATATTTAGACCTGCATAGTATGAATGGTAAACTGCAGTTTGACTTAACACAGGTTACTGCTAGTAACGGAGTCCTTGGTGTTAAAGAACTTTTAAGTAAGTTAACTACCTTACAATGGTCAGAATTATTAACACAAATACCAGCTGATGCAGCTACAAGTATGGAGTCACTTTTTGAATTAAAAAAGAGTTATGAATGGTTTGGGGTAAACTTAGTAGATACACCTAGCCAGTTAGTTAAGGGTGGGGGAGCAGGGATGATCATTGCACTTATGGTTCCTGTACTAGTATGGGTTTCGACTGTTATATATTCCAAGTATACAATGGCCCAAACACAGCCAAACCAATCTAATAAAGATGGCAATGACCAACAACAAAAAACTATGAATACCATGAACATGGTATTACCACTTATGACAGCTTTCTTTGCCTACACTATGCCATGTGGGCTTGCTCTATACTGGATAGTTGGTAACTTAATAATGCTTGTACAACAGATACTGGTAACTAAAATGATAGAACCAAAAAGTGCTAAGTAATTAATAATGAATCTGGGGGTATGATTTCTTATGAAATTTGTAGAAAAAATCGCTAAAACAGTAGACGATGCAGTTACAGAAGCGCTCCTTGACTTAATGGTAACACGAGATGATGTAGAAATTGAAATATTAGATAAGGGATCCAAAGGATTTTTAGGTATAGGTGCAAAAGACGCACATGTAAGGGTAAGCCTAAAAGATAAAAAGGAAGAACAATCAATATTTGAGGATCTATTTGAAGAACCGATTATTGAAATTGAAAAAGTAGATTTAAATATTAGTACTGAAGAAGAGGACCCAGTAGAAGTTGGGATGGCCTTCTTAAAAGATGTATTAGAAAATATGGATATAGATGCTACAATAGAATCAACTATTACAAAAGAACGAATTGAAATGGTTATTAGTGGGGATAAAATGGGACTCTTAATTGGAAAAAGAGGAGAAACCCTAGACGCACTTCAATACTTGGTTAATTTAGTTGTTAATAAAAACACTGAAAAATATACCAGGGTAGTTCTAGATACTGAAAACTATAGACAACGCAGGGAAGAAACCCTTAAAAAGTTAGCATTTAGATTAGCTAAAAAAGCATCTCAGACAAATAAAAAGATTGTGCTTGAACCTATGAATCCTTATGATAGAAGAATTATTCATTCGGCACTTCAAAATAGTAAGACTGTAAAAACTTATAGCGAAGGAAAAGAACCATATCGCAAAATAGCAATTGTACCTATAGGTATATATGAACAGAATAAATAATAACCTAAAAACCCAGTTGAGTTGCTGGGTTTTTTTACACTTGAAAGGAGACGAAAGATGCAATTATATGATACAATATCTGCTATATCAACAGCCCCCGGCACAGGAGGAATAGGTATCATTAGAATTAGTGGTAATGATGCTATTAATGTTGCAGATAAAATCTTTAAGGGTAAATCAGGTAAAAAATTAAAGGATTCTAAATCACATACGATTAATTATGGTCATATTACCAATCCTAAAACTAATCAAATAATAGATGAAGTTTTAGTTATGTTAATGAAAGGTCCAAAAACATTTACCAAGGAAGATGTTATAGAAATTAATTGTCATGGTGGGCCACTACCAGTAGAGAAAGTGCTTTTAGCAACATTAGAAGCAGGTGCTAGGCTTGCAGAGCCAGGAGAATTTACAAAAAGGGCATTTTTAAATGGACGTATTGATTTATCACAGGCAGAAGCTATAATTGATGTTATTGAATCTAAGACAGATGTTTCACTATCACAGGCAATAGGTCAATTAGAAGGTAATTTGTCTAGAAAAATTAAAGAATACCAAGATGAGTTAATCAGTATTATAGCCCAAATAGAGGTGTCAATTGATTATCCTGAATATGATATTGATGACCCAGACCATGTGGATTATAAAGAGAGTATAATATCAGTAAAAGATAAAATGGAAAATTTGCTAAGCACAGCTGATACTGGAAAAATGATTAGGGAAGGCGTTAAAACTGCCATTATTGGTAGGCCTAATGTAGGAAAATCATCCCTATTAAACGCACTATTACAGGAAAACAGGGCAATAGTAACGGACATTCCAGGTACAACAAGAGATATAGTTGAAGCTTACTTTAATATAGATGGGATTCCCTTTAAGCTACTTGATACAGCAGGTATTAGGGAAACACAAGATATTGTTGAACAAATTGGTGTGGGACTTTCAAAATCAACTATGGAAGAGGCAGATCTTGTTATTATGATTTTAGATAGTTCAACTGAATTAACCAATGAAGATACCCAGATAATAGATTCTGCTAAAGGGAAAAACATAATATTTGTATTAAATAAGGAAGATTTACCACCTATGATTACCCGGGAAATAGTAGAGGGACATATAAAAGATAACCCACTTATTTATATATCTACAAAAAGTAAAAAAGGCATAGATGAGCTTCAAGTAGCCATGAAGTCCTTTGTAAACAAGGGGCAGGTAGAAGTATCATCAGAGGCTACGATAGCTAATGTAAGACATAAGGAGGCCTTAGTTAAGGCTATACAAAGCCTTGATAAGGTTGTAGAAACAATAGACATGGGTATGCCTGAAGATTGCATGGCAATAGATTTGCATGACGCATATGGATATTTAGGTATGATTATAGGTGATACTATAAAAGAAGAAATCATAAGCGAACTTTTCACTCGTTTTTGTTTAGGTAAATAAAGGAGCAAGAGATGTCATATATAGCACAAAGTGTAGATGTTGTAGTTATTGGGGGCGGGCATGCTGGTTGTGAGGCTGGGCTAGCCTCAGCTAGAATGGGTAAAAACACCATTATGTTTACTATGAATTTAGATAGCATAGCTATGATGCCATGTAACCCGAATATAGGAGGAACCTCTAAAGGACACCTAGTAAGAGAAATAGATGCCCTAGGGGGGGAGATGGGCAAAAATATAGATAAGACTTATATTCAATCTAAGATGCTAAATACTGGTAAAGGGCCAGCAGTCCACTCCTTAAGGGCACAGGCTGATAAATATAGGTATGCAAAAGAGATGAAAAAGGTATTAGAAAATACCCCTAACTTAAAAATAAAGCAAGCAGAAATTGTAGATATAAATGTAAAGGATGGTAGGATAGAATCAGTTGTAACATCATTAGGTGCCATTTATCCATGCAAGGCAGCTATATTAGCAACTGGAACCTACCTAAAGTCAAGGTGCCTAACTGGGGAACACGTAGAGCACTCAGGGCCAGATGGACTTAAAAGTTCTAAAGAGTTAACAAAGAGTCTTGAGAAAATAGATATTGAAATTGCCAGATTTAAGACCGGTACACCTTGCAGAGTAGATAGGAATAGCGTAGATTTATCAAAAATGGAGCTACAACACGGTGATGAGACTGTAGTACCTTTTTCTTTTGAAAATATAGAGGAAGATATTAGAATAGAGCAGCATCCATGTTATCTTGCCTACACAAATAAAGATACACATGATTTAATTAATGCCAATCTCCATAGATCACCTATGTACTCAGGGGTAATCGAAGGGGTCGGGGCACGTTATTGTCCTTCTATAGAGGATAAGATTGTAAGGTTTGCAGATAAGGATCGTCACCAGATTTTTCTTGAACCAGAAGGGCTAGAAACCACGGAAATGTATGTTCAAGGTCTTAGTTCATCCTTACCTGAAGAGGTTCAAGCCTCAATGCTGCGAACTATTCCAGGAATGGAAAAAGTTGAAGTTATGCGAACAGGCTACGCTATAGAATATGACTGTATAACTCCAACCCAGCTTAAAACTAGCTTAGAGTTTAAGAATATTAAAGGTTTTTTTAGTGCGGGTCAGATGAATGGTAGCTCAGGATACGAAGAAGCAGCAGCCCAGGGACTTATTGCGGGAATTAATGCAAATAACTATATAGAAAATAAAGAGCCTATGATAATTGACAGATCAGAAGGATATATGGGTGTATTAATTGATGATTTGGTAATTAAAGGAACTAATGAGCCCTATAGAATGATGACATCAAGGGCAGAATATCGTTTACTTTTAAGACAAGATAATGCAGATCTAAGGCTAACACCTAAAGGATATAAGGCAGGCCTAATATCAGAAGAGAGATATAATAAGTTTTTACAAAAAAGAGAAGCTATTGACCAAGAGATAAAAAGGCTTAAAAAGACTCATATTTCCAATTCAGATAAAGTTCAAGAGATTTTAAAAAAGCAAAATAGTACTATCTTAAAATCAGGAATCTCTCTTTTTGAACTCTTAAAAAGACCTGAAATAAGCTATGAATCCTTAGAAGAAGTAGATAGTAACAGACCTGAAATAGCACTAGATGTAGTAGAACAGGTAATGATAGAGTTAAAATATGAAGGATATATCAATAGGCAGAGGCAGCAAGTAGAGCAGTTTAAAAAGTTAGAGGAAAAAAAGCTTCCGCAAGAAATAGATTATAGTGATATAAAGGGCCTTCGCATTGAAGCAAAGCAAAAACTAAGTGAAATTAAACCTGTATCTATTGGGCAAGCATCACGTATCTCAGGGGTTTCCCCAGCTGATATCTCTGTACTTTTAATATATTTGGAACAATGGGGTTCAAGAAAGGCGAACACGGTGAATAACAATGACTGATAGGATATCAGAAGTAGAAGTGCTAAAACAAGGCGCAAGCGAATTAGGTATAAGCCTTACGGATAACCAAATTAACCAGTTTATAATTTATATGGAAATGCTAATAGAATGGAATAAGAAACTAAATCTAACCGCTATAATAGAGCCGATGGATATTATTAAAAAACACTTTTTAGATTGCCTAAGTGTAGGAATGATGAAAGAATTTGATAAAACAGGAAGTTTAGTAGATGTTGGTACAGGAGCAGGATTTCCAGGCTTACCATTAAAGATAGCATTTCCAGAACTTGAAGTAACATTAGTAGATTCCTTACAAAAAAGGATTGGATTTTTGGAAGCTGTAATAAGTGAGCTAGAGCTAGAAAATATAAAGTGTGTCCATGGTAGGGCAGAAGATTTGGGTAAAGACGAACTTTACAGGGAAAGATTTGATATGTGTGCATCTAGGGCGGTAGCTCATCTAGCAGTCTTATGCGAATACTGCCTACCATTTATAAAAAAAGATGGGAAGTTTTATTCATTTAAATCTAAAGATATAGATGAAGAAAAACAGGATAGCATAAAGGCAATAGAAATGCTTGGTGGTGAAATTCAGCTGATCCAAGATATTTCTATCCCATATACGGATATTACCTATAGTATGATTCAAATAGCTAAAATAAAGCATACACCTAAAAAATATCCAAGAAAAGCAGGTACACCCTCAAAATCTCCTTTAGGAAGAAAAAATAAGTAATATACTATAGTTTAAGGGAGTTTGATGTGGTATGCTTATTAAATTAGAGGTAATATTTGTTAAGGGGGTTTATTGATTAATGCAAAAAGATTTAGAAATAAAATACATTGAGGTAGAAAAAGTAAGGCCAAATCCATATCAGCCAAGGCAGTTCTTTGAGCAATCAGCACTAGAAGAATTAGCAGCTTCCATTAAAGAGCATGGGCTCATGCAGCCTATAACAGTGAGGGTTATAGGTGATAGCTATCAGTTAATAGCAGGGGAGCGTAGGCTAAAGGCATCTAAGCTTATAGACTTAGAGACAATACCAGCTGTAATAACCGAGGTTAGCAATCAAGATAGTGCAGTACTCGCACTAATTGAAAACTTACAAAGAGAAAATTTAAACTTCATAGAAGAGAGTCAAGCCTACTATGACATAATGAAAGATCATGGTTATACACAACAACAGCTAGCAAAAAGTATTGGTAAAAATCAATCAACAGTAGCTAATAAACTTAGGTTACTAAAATTACCAGAAGAGGTAACTAAAAAAGTATTAGAACACAGTTTAAGTGAAAGACATGCAAGAGCATTACTAAAATTGCCAGATAAGAAGTCACAACTTAGGGCCTTGAAAATTATAGCAAGTAAGGAGCTGAATGTAAAAAGAACAGAAGAGTTAATAGATAAGATTCTTATAAATGCTACGCAAGAAGCTAAGATTAAAAAAGAACAAGACCAAAAAATGAAAAGATTTTTAAATGATATAAGATTATTCACTAATACAATTACACAGGCAGTAGATATTATTCAACAATCAGGGGTCGACGCAAAATACACAATGAAGGAAAAATCAGATGGGTATGAGATTAAAATAAAAATTCCTATGAAATAGGGTTGCGGAGGTATTTATGATGAGTGAAGCAAATAATAAAAAAACCATTATAATGGTTCAATGTGCAGTTTTTTTGGCAATGTCATTTGTAGTAAGGATAGTTGAACAAAGTTTTCCAATAGCTATGGGTGGGGTTCAGTTTATGAAACTTGGACTTACAGCACCATTTACCTTAGTTCCAGCAATTTTATTTGGACCAGGATATGGATTTATTATGGGGATGACATCAGACTTACTAAATCTATTTACACCTAATGCAGGAGGGTTCATTCCTTGGTTAACCCTAACAGCAGCTTTAAGAGGCTGGTTAGTTGGCTTAATATGGCAATGGATAAAAAACTCAGATCCTATTAAGATACGTAGATGGGTTACAGGTATCTTCTTGGCAATAGGAGTATTTGGGATAGTAAATCTTATAGTTAGTAAGGTTTTACCAAATAGTAATTACGCAAGGATTATAATATCACTTAATGAAAGAGAACAAAGTATCCCAAATGTAATAACATATGGATTTATAATAACTGCTGCAGTAATTTTGTTATTAGTACTAATTGCTGTAAGAATGGAAAGTGGAGCAAGTATTTATTCAAGGCAGCGAAATGTAAATAATATATTCTTATTGTTTATAGCAGTTATACTGCCATCTATTTTACAAACAACAGCTAATACCTTTATCCTACGATCAATGATAGCAGCACATGCAGATATTGCATTTTTGATTTACTTTATTCCAAGGATTGCTAAAACCCTAATTGTAGGCGTGATTTCAGTGCTTATTATCCATGATGTTTTATTACTACTATATAGTAAAGTTTATCCAGAAATGTATAGAAAATCCATGGGAAGCAGGAATTATTGTCAGCAATAGGAACTTAATTATGTGTAAGGAGTAATACCATGAGAAATTTTAAATTAGAGTTAGCAGAATTATTGAATGAATATATACAAGACTTTACAGTAGACGAAATAGAAGAAATGATTGAAAAACCTGCCAATGCAAAAATGGGTGACTATGCATTCCCTTGTTTTAGACTGGCAAAGGTAATGCGCAAGGCGCCACCTATTATTGCAAAGGAAATTGCGGATAATATAGGCACATCAGATTTAATAGATAAAGCAGAGAATGTTAACGCATATATAAACTTTTTTATTAATAAAGAAATGTATGTAAAATCAGTACTAGATGAAGTTCTAGATAAAAAGCAAAAGTTTGGGTATTCAAGCCCTAAATCCAAAGGAAATGTAGTTATAGACTACTCAGCACCTAATATTGCAAAGCCATTTCATATAGGCCACCTTAGGTCTACAGTTATTGGGAATAGCTTATATAGAATTCATGATGCTTTCGGATATGATAGTATTGGAATAAATCACCTAGGGGACTGGGGGACACAATTTGGTAAACTTATTGTAGCTTATAAAAAATATAGTAGCCAAGAATTAGTAGATGAAAAAGGAATAAGTGAGCTTTTAAGAATATATGTATTATTTCACGAAGAAGCCGAAAAAGATCCAACATTAGATGAAGAGGCAAGAGGATATTTTACAGCCATGGAAAAAGGTGACGAAGAATCACTGGCACTTTGGAAATGGTTTAAAGAAGTTAGTTTAGCTGAATTTGAACGTGTGTATAAACTATTAGATATAACATTTGATAGTTATAATGGTGAGGCTTTTTATAATGATAAAATGGCACCTATTATTAAGGAACTAGAAGAAAAAGGATTATTAGAAGAGAGTGAAGGCGCAAATCTAGTAAGATTAGATGATAAAAATATGCCTCCTTGCCTTATTACCAAAAAAGACGGAAGTACATTATATGCTACAAGGGATATAACGGCTGCGCTATACCGTAAGGAAAACTATGATTTTAAGAAAGCTATATATGTAACTGCACTTCAACAAAACTTACACTTTGCTCAGTGGTTTGAGGTTGTTAGGAAAATGGGATATGAATGGGCGGATGATTTAATCCATGTTCCTTTTGGCATGGTAAGTATGGAAGGCAGCAAATTTTCAACAAGAAAAGGTAATGTTGTCCTGCTAGAAGATATTCTAAACGAAGCAATTGATAAGACAAAGAAAATTATTGATGAAAAAAATCCAAACCTAGATAACAAGGATTTCATCGCAGAAAAAGTAGGGATAGGTGCAGTTATCTTTGATGATATGTACAATAGTATAATTAAAGATATTCAATTTTCATGGGAAAGGGTTCTTAACTTTGAAGGTGAAACTGGACCATATGCCCAGTATACTCATGCTAGAACTTGTAGCCTACTTAAAAAAGCTGGAATTGATCCAGCAAGCATAGGGTTTAAAGATATAGATTATACTCTTTTAACAGATGAAACAACAGTAGATGTTATAAAGGCAATGGCAGAGTTTCCAAAGGTTATTGAAGAGGCAGCTAACAAATATGAGCCATCATTTGTGGCAAGATATGTTATACATGTAGCACAGGCATTTAATAAATTTTATCATGATAACTCAATATTAGTAGAAGATGAAAATATTAGAAATGCGCGTCTAGCAGTTGCAGCAGCAGCTAAATATACAATCGAAAGTGGATTATACCTATTAGGTATACACGCACCAGAGCAAATGTAGATTATATATTTTATAATTAAAGTAAAGGTGGAGCGATAATATATGAAGAAGGTTAGTTTCTTATATAACCCTAATGCTGGTAGTAAAAGAATACAAGGATCAGTAGATATTGTGGTTAGGAAGTTTCAAGAAGCAGGATATATAATGAATATATATAGAAGTATGGCTAAAGGTGATATGGCATCCTATATAGATGAATATGTTACGGAAGATAATACAGATTTACTCGTTATATCCGGTGGTGATGGTTCTGTCAATGAAGTTATTAATGCTATGATAAAAAAAGGATTAGATATTCCATTAGGACTATTACCCCTTGGAACTGCTAATGATTTTTCAACACTTATTGGAATGCCACAAAATATTGAAGAAGCATGTGATGCAATACTTAAGATGGAAGTAAAGCCGATAGACGTAGGTAATGTAAACGGCATGTATTTTGTTAATGTATGCAGCGCTGGCTTATTCACTACAGTCTCACATGAAATAGACATAAATCTTAAAAATAAATTCGGAAAAATGGCATATTACGTTAAAGGATTAGAGCAGCTTCAAGGTTATCGACCTATGCACCTAGAGTTTGAAACACCAGAAAGCAAGCAAGAAGAAGAGGTTTCTTTGTTCTTAATCTTTAACGGTAAGAGTGCAGGTGGATTTGATAAACTTGGAAAGTATGCATTAATAGATGATGGTTTACTAGATCTTGTAATAATCAAGGCGGTAGCTGTACATGAGATATTACCTTTATTTATAAAGGTTTTACAGGGAGAACATTTAAATCATCCAAATGTTGTTTATATGCAGGTCCCAAATGTCAAGATAAATTGCATTAACGAAGAAACAGCTATCTCAGATGTAGATGGTGAACAAGGACCAAATTTCCCACTAGATGTATCTGTAGTAAGAAATAAACTTAAGGTTTGCACCAATCTAGGTCACTAGGTTTTGGCCGATAAGAAGGCTTAATATATCCCGACTCCGTTTCTCTTGCTTACGCAAAAGGAAACTTCGCTGGGACATATTAAGCCTTTTTATTGCGGGAAAAGCCTCGGGAGGTGGCGAAGGTTGTGCAGTTGGGGACGGTTAACAAGAATCGGCAGTATGTTCCACGTGGAACACACTAGCCATACTAGGGCACCTGGGGATATTAGGATGGATAGCAAGATTAAGGGGGCAATAAGGGAATATTGCAAAGGATTTGTAAAAGTACTTTGCCAAAACAGTATCTCTAAGCAAATAGTACTTTACAAATCCCTTGCCCATGACCGTTTGCCCCACATAATCTTGCGACCCAACCCCAATATCCCTTATATTTTATTTACTTTACTCCCCATATACGATATGATAGAAAGGAAGAGTAAAAAAGGAGAAGGAGGCTCACAATATGGGGAAAATAATCTCAGTAGTTAATCAAAAAGGTGGAGTTGGTAAGACAACAACAGTTATTAACCTAGCTGCATGCTTAAATAAACTTGAATATAAAGTATTGATAGTTGATATGGATCCACAAGGAAATGCAAGCAGTGGGTGTGGAATTGAGAAAAACAGGGTCTCTAATACTATATATGATTTTCTAATAGGAAGAATAGAGATTAAAGAAGTTATATACAAAACACCTATAGAAAAGTTTGATATAATGCCAGCAAATATGAATCTTGCAGGGGCTGACGTGGAGATTGCAAACCAAATGAAGCGAGAATTTTTACTAGCCAAAGGATTAAATCAAATAAAAGAAAATTATGATTTTATTCTTATTGATTGCCCACCGGCAGTTAATCTATTAACTATAAATTCACTTACTGCATCAGATTCAGTTATAATTCCTATGCAGTGCGAATATTACGCCTTAGAAGGTATATCCCAGTTAATGCAGACTATTAAACTTATAAAGGACAAAACCAATAAGGACCTATTCTTAGAGGGTATAGTATTTACTATGTATGATTCAAGGACCAATTTATCGAAACAAGTAATAGAAGAAGTAGAGGAACATTTCAGTGAGTTAGTTTACAGAAGTAGGATTAGTAGAAGTGTGAGATTAAGTGAAGCACCTAGTTATGGAGTATCATGTATTACATATGCACCAACTTCCAAATCTACAGAGCAATATATGGACTTTACTAAAGAATTTTTAGAAAGGAATAATAAACAATGAAGCAAAGGGGATTAGGTAAAGGTTTATCAGCACTACTATCTGACACAATTACAAATGAAGAAGATTCCCAAATTAGGGATATTCCTATTGTAGATATAGAACCAAATCCATGGCAACCTAGAAAGGTTTTCAATGAAAGTAGCATTAAAGAATTAGCAGATTCTATTAGCAATCATGGTGTTATTCAGCCTATTATAGTACAAGAAGAGGGAAGTAAGTATCTGATAGTAGCAGGTGAAAGGCGTTGGAGGGCAGCAAGAATGGCCGAGCTGACAGAAATACCAGCCATTATACGTTCATTTTCCCAACAAGAATCATTAGAAATAGCATTAATAGAAAATATACAAAGGCAGGACCTAAATGCAATAGAATTAGCAAGGGCATATCAATACCTAGGTGATAATTTCTCATTAACACAAGAAGAAATTGCAAATAAGGTAGGAAAAAACAGATCATCAGTTGCAAATATCATGCGCTTATTAAAATTAAGTACTTATGTTCAAGAAAAAGTATCAGATGGTGCTATTTCATATGGACATGCCAGGGCAATTTTAGCTATAGAGGATGAGAAAACCCAGTGTGATATAACGGATGAAGTTATAGCAAGCCAGCTAAGTGTGCGTGAGACTGAAAGGCTAATACAAAAATTAAGTGAAGTTAAGGAAAAAAAGGAGAAAGCACCTGTTATCAACCCTTTTTTTAAGGAAATCCAAGAAGGTTTACAGAATATGCTAGGTACAAAGGTGCAAATTACACATGGAAAGAAAAAAGGGAAAATTGAAATAGAATACTACTCAGAAGATGAACTAGAAAGAATTATACACTTAATAAAAAGGTAGAGATGAAAGAAGGAAAAGATATATGCAACAAACAGTGGAACTGCTAGAAGCTAATATGATTTATATTGTATTGGGATTAACAGCTATGAGCCTATTACTATTTATACTAGCTATAATTTTGTTTATAAAAAATGGGAAGTTAAAGCGCAGATACAATGAATTTATGCGTGGATCAGAAACAGATATAGAAAGCCTTTTAAGAGAATCTATTGAAAAAGCAGAATCCATTCAGGAATCACATAAATACGTAAAAGATTCTATTTCAAGAATGCAAGTCCAGCTTAATAAATGCGTCCAAAAAGTGGGCGTAGTTCGTTATGCTGCTATTCCAGGGGTAGGAGCAGAGTTATCCTTTGCGGTAGCATTGTTAGACGATGGGGATAATGGTGTTGTGGTAAACGGAATATATACAAGGGAAGGTTCTTATACCTATGCAAAAGAAGTAATAGAAGGTAATTCTAAACACCAATTATCAGATGAAGAGAGCAAGGCTATTGCTATAGCTAAACAAATATAAATAAATCCATATAGGTATAATTAAAAAGATATAGGGGATACTATTATATAGTAGACTTTATATCTTTTTATATTATGGAGGTAAGTTATGGTTGTTGCAGTAGAGAATGGATTAGGAGATATTTCAAGAAAGTTAGCAGAAAGAGGGTATACCATAGTTAGTTATCCTGAGTATGCAGGGGTTGTAGATGCATTTATATATAGTGAGTCAATTTTAAGTAACAATGAATCATACCAGAATAGCGATATGAATCAATCACTGGAGAACTATACGGCTTCATCACCACAAGGCGTATTAATTATTAATGCTAAGAATAAAAATATAGCGCAGATAGAGGGTATATTAAGAACAAGGACATATTCACCACTATTTTAATCATCATATTAAAAATGTTCCACGTGGAACATTTTTATAAGTATTAATAATAAATAATTTATATCCTATAACGGCTTGACATACAACCTAAAGTATTTTATGCTATTAGTATTCTAATATAATATGAAGACGATGATAAGAAATCAGAGATCATATCCTTTCCAGAGAAGAAACCCATTAGGCTGTAAGGTTTCCAATGCGATAGATCCCTGTCCAAGCTTTGAGTTTCTGCATAAATACATAAGTGCAGCGGGTTCTCCCGTTATAGAGGACACAAGTGAATGCACAATTAATCATATTGTTCATTAACAAGGGTGGTACCACCGAATATACAACTCGGTCCCTTTTTGGGATTGGGTTTTTTTGTTATCCATTTTTCACTTGCTCAAAAGGGTGAAAAGTGTATAACATCAAATCACCGCCAGGTGATTGAATATTATGTCATGAAATTTAAAATCGATATTTGATATTTAAGAGGGGAGATTTATTATGGCAAAAAAATTTGTATCAGAAATAACAGACATGCAAGAGGACTTTTCACAGTGGTATACGGATGTTGTAAAAAAGGCAGACCTAATAGACTATTCAAGTGTAAGAGGTTGTATGATTATTAAACCATATGGCTATGGAATATGGGAGCTTTTACAACAACAGCTTGATCAAAGATTTAAAGACACGGGTCATGTAAATGTTTATATGCCTATGTTTATACCAGAAAGCCTGCTACAGAAGGAGAAAGATCACGT
>CAYUEJ010000001.1:0-7777 GCA_964442565.1 uncultured Candidatus Epulonipiscium sp. | reverse complement strand
CATGGGTAACACATGGAGGGGAAAGTAAGTTAACAGAAAGGCTTTGTGTTCGCCCTACATCAGAAGTATTATTTTGTGAGCACTATGCAAATGAAATTCAATCACATAGGGACTTACCAAAACTATATAACCAGTGGTGTTCCGTAGTAAGATGGGAAAAAACAACACGCCCATTTTTAAGAACATTAGAATTCCTATGGCAAGAGGGGCATACAGCTCATGCAACAGCAGAAGAAGCTCAAGAAGAAACTCTTAAGATGCTAAATGTGTACGCAGAGTTTTGTGAAAATGTGCTTGCTATCCCAGTAGTTAAGGGGAGGAAGACTGATAAGGAAAGATTTGCAGGGGCAGAAAAGACCTATACTATAGAAAGTTTAATGCATGATGGGAAGGCTCTACAATCAGGAACAAGCCATAATTTTGGCAATGGATTTGCAAAAGCTTTTGACATTCAGTACACAGATAAGAATAACGAACTGCAATATGTTTACCAGACATCATGGGGAGTTACAACACGTCTTATTGGCGCGGTAATTATGGTACATGGAGATAATAGTGGGCTAATATTACCACCAGCTATTGCTCCAATCCAAGTTATGATAATTCCAATTGCCCAGCAAAAAGAGGGTGTTTTAGACAAAGCTGATGAGCTTAAAAAACAACTTGATAGCATAGGACGTATAAAAATAGATGATAGTGATAAGTCGCCAGGTTGGAAATTTAGCGAACACGAAATGAAAGGTGTTCCAGTACGTCTGGAAATAGGACCTAAAGATATTGCAGCTAACCAGGCAGTACTTGCTCGCCGTGATACTGGGGAGAAAAAGATTGTTTCATTAGATAATATTGAAGAAGAGGTATCAAATCTTCTTGCAACAATCCAAAAAGATATGTTAGAAAAAGCAAGAGTCCATAGGGAAGAGCATACCTTTGTAGCTAAGGACATGGAAGAATTTGAAAGAATAATAGAAGAAACACCAGGCTTTATTAAGGCTATGTGGTGCGGTGAAGCAAGCTGCGAAGATGAAATAAAAGAAAGAACAGGTGCTACATCAAGATGTATACCTTTTGAACAAGAAAAAATAGGAGAATCATGCTTATGCTGTGGTAAGCCAGCAGATACAATGGTATATTGGGGAAGAGCATACTAAATGAAAAACTTAACCATTAAGCTTCCAACTGAAGTAGAAACCATTCTAGAGACACTTAATAATGCTTCTTATGAAGCCTATATAGTGGGGGGATGTGTAAGAGATGCAATAATGGGTAAAACCCCCAATGACTGGGATATAACAACATCAGCACCACCGGGTGTTATAAAAAACATCTTTCCTAAAACCTATGATACAGGGTTAAAACACGGAACAGTTACGGTTAGGATTGATAAAGAGTATCATGAGGTTACAACTTACAGAACAGAAGGTAAGTACGAAGACCATAGAAGACCAAGTACTGTAGAATTTGTAGATGATATAAATCTAGATTTAGGTAGACGAGATTTTACTAGTAATGCAATAGCATATCATCCCAAGGAAGGATTTATAGATCCCTATAATGGTGTAGGGGATATAGACAGGGCCTTACTTCGCTCAGTAGGTAATCCTAGGGAAAGGTTTGAAGAGGATGCACTACGTATTCTAAGGGGTGTCAGGTTTTCAGCACAGCTTGGTTTTGAATTAGAAGCAAAAACACTAGAGGGAATGTTAAACTGTGCCCATTTACTAGATCATATAAGTAAAGAACGTATTAGGGATGAGATGATAAAGATTCTTTTATCAGACAGGCCTGAAAAATTCCTAGATATGCATAAGTGGGATCTTTTAAAATACGTAATACCGGAACTAGGCGATTGTTTTAATACACCACAAAACCACTCCCACCATATTTATGATGTAGGTATTCATACAATTAAAGCTATAGAATATATGCCAAAGGATGAATTATTAAGACTTACTATGCTACTACACGATATAGGGAAGCCATCAACCCATACAAGAGATGATAAGGGGATAGATCATTTTTATGGACATGGCCCTAAAGGTGTAGAGATGAGTAGGCAAATCCTAAGGAATCTTAGATTTGATAACCATACTATAAAACTGGTTTCACTACTAGTTAAACACCATGACTTCCATATACAAGGTAAAGTAAGTAAAGAAGACATAAAAGAAGTATTATCTGAGATAGGGTCTGATTTATTTGAGAAACTGCTTCTTATTCAGGAGGCAGATGCCAGAGCTCAAAACCCAGATAAGCTAGAGCCTAAGCTGAATAATCTAGAAAGAATAACTAAAGTATTTAATGAGATTATAGAGAACAAAGAATGTTACTCTTTAAAGGATTTAAAAATAAATGGTAGTGATATTGTGAGTATGGGAATTAAAAAAGGTAAGGTAGTAGGGGAGATTTTAGATTTATTATTAAAATTAGTAATTGAAAAGCCAGCACTAAATGAAAAAGAAATACTTTTAGATATAATAAAAGAATTAGGCTACTTTCCTTACTGATGATAGGGTGTCTGGCATATCCTTTCTGGTACTTTTGCAACCAATGTTGTATGTACTAGAAAGGATATGCCAGACATTTTTTATAGGGGTGTATCATATACATTATAGAGATGCCATTGGGTAGTGGGAAATCAAGACAAGGGGGGATAATAGTGAAAATGATGCACCCTGATATTTTTAAAGAATTTGGTATTAATGTAAAAAGATGCTACAAGTTTCGGGGGATGTATATCTGTGAAACAGATAAAGGAAAAAAGATAATTTCTATAAGTGATTATACACCAGTCCAAATTACTTTAGAGCATAACATAAAAAAACACCTTATAGAAAAAGGGTTTAATTGCGTAAATCAGTTAAAACTAAGTAGCAAAAATACCCCCTATGTAATTTACTATAATAATGTATATATTATGACGGACTGGAATGATGGACAACAGGCAGACTTTTATAATATAGATGATATTAAAAAATCAGTTAAGCTACTAGCTAAAATGCATATAGCAGGAAATGGATTTACTAACTTACTAGGAGATACAAATTCTGTAAGGATAAAAAATTTAGGGGAAACATATGAAAAAAGATATAGAGAAACAATCAAGCTCAAGAGAAAAATAGAAAGTGTAGGAAGTAAAACAGAATTTGAGGTTCTATATCTAAAAAATTCATCCTTATACGAAGAATACCAGCAAATAGCCAGAGAATTTACTAATAAGGAAGATTATAAAAAACTAGTTGATATAGCAGGGCAAAGTAAAAATATTGCCCACCATAAATATACATACCACAATATAATTACACTGGGCATAGACAATACAATTATTACAGGTTTTGAAAAAAGTGGATATGATGTACAAATAACAGATTTAGCTTATATTGCAAGGCGAATTATGCAAAGAAATGGATGGGATATAAATTTGCTTCTTAGTATCATTGAAGAGTATAATAAGTTTATACAAATATCTAATGATGAACTTGGTGTACTAAAGGGTATGATTATATTCCCAGAAAGATTTGCTAAGTTATGTAATCAATATTACCATTCAAAAAGAAGATGGAATTACAATATGTATCATAGAAAGTTAACTAAGATACTAGATTACAAGGATAATTATGCAGAATGCGTACAACAAGTTATGAAATGGTAATAAATATACCCTGAAAGTCAACTAGTATAATGATATACATAATAAATAAAGGTGAGTGAAATGAATAAACAAAGGAAAAAATCAAGTCAAAAGCAATTTATGCAAACGATGATTATGAGTGGTGTTTTAGGATCAGTCGTACTAATGGTTGTAATGATATATATGATTAAATTATTTGGCACAAAAAAAGCAACTGTAGTAGATAATACTATGCCTACCTTAAGCGATAATTATCATAGAGAAATAGAAAGTGAGGAAATTATAGGGGTAGTACATGAAATAGCCCCTAAGAGAAAAAATATAAAAGTATGGGATATAAAAGAAAAGCAATTTTCCAAGGTATATATAAAAGAAAGAGCACAAATGAAGGATGCCTATGGGAAACCGATGAGTGTGCAGGAAATACAAATAGGAGATATTGTAGAAATTACTTATGAGCCTGATAAAAAAGAAGTATTAATATTGCAAAAAAGTGCCAGGGCCTGGAAAAAGTCAAATATATCAAATATAGATATCAATACTAGTAGCAAGATAATTAATATAGGAAATAAGCAATACGAGTACAGCAATGATATTATTGTAACCAACGATAACTTAGAAATTGTTAATATTAGTGATATAAATAGCCTAGATACACTCGAAATCAAAGGCATCGATGATACTATATGGTCTGTTCAGGTTATCCAGGCAGCAGGTTATTTAAAATTAATTAACATTCCCACAAAAAAGGGTAATCTAGAAATCGGAAATAATAAAATATATAGATTAGATGAAATAGATGATGATATTCCTTTGCCAGGGGGTAAACATAAAATTGTTGTACGTATGGAAGGTTATAAGCCTTTTGCGACCTATCTAACAATATCAACAAATCAAATAGAAGAGCTTGATTTAAAAGATGTAGAAGAAGAAGTAGTGAATCTAAGGGTTAGGGTCACAAATACAGAAGAAGATTATAAAGTCCATATTAATGATAAAACTTATAAAAAAGATGAAGCAATAACTATAAAGCCGGGGGTATATACCCTAAAGGTATCAGCAGGGGGTTTTAAGACATGGGCAATGGATGTTAGATTAGAAGAAGGGGACAGAAAGATAAATCTAGCACTACAGCCGGAAAAGAAAGAACCAGAAGCACAAAGCCAACAAAATCCAGTTATAAACAGCCCAAATATAAATAATTCAAACACAAATAATTCAAACACAAATACGCAGGAATCATATATCCCAGAAGCAAACCCACCAGTGGAGGAAATTAAGACAGTCCAGATTATAATAGAAACAGATCCGGCGGATGCAAAGGTCTTTGTGGGTGGGGTTTACAAAGGGACTACACCGGCACTTACAGGCCTAAAACCAGGTGAATATAGTATAACTATCGAAAAGGACGGATACTCGCCACTTTATAGCACAATTATTATAGATGCAGGTAATGCACAAAAAGGATTCCTTTATACATTACAAAAAGAATAGTAACACCCTAGAATTTTAGGAATAAAATACACTATCAAAGGTGGTGTTACTATGTTTAAAATGGGAGATTATGTTGTCAGAAAATCTTATGGAAAAGATATATTATTTAGGATAATAAAAATATTGCCTAATGATATAGCTAACCTATTAGGTGTCTCATACCGTATATCAGCCGATGCACCTCTAGAAGATTTAGAGCGTGCAGAAGGCATGAGATATACGGATAGGGAAGATACAACAATGATCAATGCAGAAAATAATGTTAAAGAAATACTTGAAAAAAGAGAAGAAGCCCCCGAAAATGTAATCATTATGTTTGAAAAACCAGGAACAGTTTTGCACATAGATGGGGATGCCTTTTATTTAAAATTATGTATGGAATACTATGAAAAGTTAGGGGTAGAAGCCGTAGGGAAACACATACATGAATCAGAGCAGCCAAAACGTATTAAGTCCTTAATTGAGCAATATAATCCATCTATTTTAGTTATAACAGGGCATGATTCATTAAATAAAAACTATAAGGATATTAGGAATATAAATGAGTATAAAAATTCAAGATACTATGTTGATACGGTTTCACAAGCACGCCTAATTAGGCCTAGTCCAGAATCACTTGTTATCTTTGCAGGGGCATGCCAATCAGATTTTGAGGCCTTGCTTGAAGCTGGGGCTGATTTTGCTGCATCCCCAAGTAGGGTCCTAATTCATGCCCTAGACCCAGTGTTTCTCGTTGAACGTATTGCGTATTACCCATTTTATAAGGTATTAAATATTAAGGATGCACTTGAATACACAATAACCGGGATAAAGGGAATAGGTGGCTATGAAACCCAGGGTAAATGCAGAAGGGGTGGCCCGGTAGCCTTAAATATAGTAAAGCCTGAAATAGATAAAGAAAACAACACAAGAAGTGATACTAGGCCCTATGTGCTACAATGGCACCTATAACAAAAAAAATTCATAACTAACCCTCAAATGGAATATACATGTTCTATATGCAAACAGAAATTCATACATTTATATAGACATGTAAGGCCTAGAGGAGGGATATTCATATGTCAGTAGAACTAGTAAAAAAATCATTATTACTAAGTAAGGGAACAAAGAAAGAGTGCGCCCAGGTGATTAAGGAACGAGATTTAATCGTACCAGATGGAAAACCAGATATGCAAAAAGTATTGCAAATGGATGGAAAACTTGATATTGAGCAAATGGAAGTACAGCAAGACCGGGTTATATACAAAGGTAAGGTTGAAATAGTTATCCTTTATGTACCAGAAACTAATTCTAAATCCATTTGCACAATGAAAAGTACTATACCACTAGAGGATTTTATTATTGTTGAAGGTGTAGATAAGGATCATGGTGTAAGGTTAAACTATAGTATTGGGCACCTACACTGGAATGTTCTTAATGAACGAAAATTAAATGTAAAAACGATTATTCAATTAGATGTAGACGCAACGGAAACACAAATAGCAGAAGTAGTAATAGGTTGTGATAGTGACCAGCCGCTTCAAACCAGAAAACAAAATGTATACTTTTCCAAGAAGAGCAACATAAAAGAAGAAAAAATGATTCTTAAAGATGACCTAGCAGTCCCATCAGGTAAACCAAGCATTGGTGAAATTTTAAGGACTGAAGTCACCATTTCAGATAAAGAAATACGCCGCACAGATGAAGAGATGTTTTATAGTGGCAACCTTAATGTAGCTACACTTTATAAGGTTCAAAATGATTCTGAGAATATTGAGATGATGCACCATCAGATTCCATTTAGTAGTGCTATAGAATATATCAGGAAAGATGAAGAAGAATTTTATGATTGTGACTTAGATATTGCCCAGCAATACGTACAAGTTATACCTGATCTTGATGGTGAAGATCGGATACTAGAAATAGAAGCCGTCATTAAGGCAGAAGCTAGCACAATTGATGCAATAAGGGCAGAAATAATAAATGATATTTATTGCCCGGGAAAAAATATAGAAATTACAGATAAAACAAGTGACTTCATGAATCTCCTACATAAAGTAGACATATGCATACCTAAAAAAGAAACCATATTATTTGAAGAAACAGCTCCAGATAATGAAACAATCTATAGCATATGTATGAAACCAACAGTAGAAGAAATCCTTATAAAGGATAATGGTTTAGTGGTGGAGGGGATTGTTGAGGTTAAAGTAATCTATACGACACAAGAAGCAACCCAAAAATTAGCTTCAACCACAACAGTTATTCCATTTACCCAGGAAGTAGAAGTGACAGGAATAGAAGAAAACTCTATACCTATGGTTACAAGTAAAGTGGAAGATATACGTGTGTTGACCCAAGGTAAAAGGGAAGTTGTAGTAGAGTTTAAGATTTGCAATAAGATTGAGGTATACAATAAACAGTCCTTATATTTAATAGAAAATGTAGAAATTGAAGATATAGATATAGAGGATTTAAAAAAGCTCCCAAGCATGATTATTTATACGGTTAAAAAAGGGGATACCTATTGGAATATAGCAAAGAAATACAATACAACACTTGAAGAAATCAAAGAGTTAAATGAGATTGACCTTGATGCGCAGTTATACCCAGGGCAGAAAATTATGATTTTAAAGAAAGTCAATTATTAAAACCACCTTTTAGGTGGTTTTT